>NZ_VKHT01001422.1 GCF_014141535.1 Streptomyces alkaliphilus
GGGGACACCGACGCCGACGCCGACTCCGCTCCCGGCGGTACCGGGCCGGACACCGACGCGTCCGACTCCGAGGGGGAGGCCGGGGAGGAGGCCGATTCCGCCGATCCCGGCGCCGCCGGGGACGGTTCCGCCGACTCCGGGACGGAGACGCCGGACGGGTTCACCGTGATCACCGACGAGCGCTACCGGTTCTCCATAGCCCTGCCCGACGGCTGGGCGCGGATCGGGACCGCCGGTCGGGACTCCGGCGCCATTCACGGCCCGCCCGGCGGCGGACCACCCAAGGTGCAGGTGGACTTCACCCGCACGCCGCAGCCGAACGCCGAGTCGGCCTGGCGGGTCCTGGAGCCCGCCGTGCGGGGGAGCAGCCCGGGCTACGAGCAGATCGGCATCGAGACGATCGAGTGGCGGGACTACCCGACCGTCGCGGACTGGCAGTTCGTCAGGAACGAGGGCGGGCAGCGGGTGCGGGTCCTCAACCGGGGTTTCCGGGTGGACGACAACCGCGGTTACGCCGTCATGATCACCTGCGTCGAGAAAGCCTGGGACGACGAGGAGTGCCGCACCGTTCGGGACACCGCCCTGGCCACATTCAGGCCAATGGACTGACCCGGAGTTGACAGATCGTGGGCGTGATATGCCCACGGCACGTATCGTGTGCATCCGGTCTCCGTGGTCGTGCGACGCGCGGGTCCGGAGGAACGGTCGGGACCGCCGGTCCCGCCGGTCCGCCGACGCCCCGCCCCGGCACCCGGGGGTCCCCCGCGGGCCCGCCGGGCGTCGGTCGTGACGACGGACGCGCCGGCCACATCCCGAACACGTTCACCGGAACCTCCGGAACGCCCGGAACGTCCGCGACATCGGGTACCCCGGCCCGCCCGGGGTGCCGGCGGTGTCCCGGGGCGCCGCGGGCCGTACCCGGTCCCGGCCGCGCGGCGTGAACCCACCGCGCGGACGGGGGAGTCG
>NZ_VKHT01001423.1 GCF_014141535.1 Streptomyces alkaliphilus
AGGCGCGGGGCGGCGCCGCGGGGATCGGGACGGATGGGGTCCCCGACCTGTTGCGGGACCGGCCCCCGTCCCCACTGACCGAGGTGTTCGACGAGCGTTTCTCCCGGTACGGCGTGCGGCTGTTCCTCAAGCGGGAGGATCTGCTCCATCCGGAGGTGGTCGGCAACAAGTGGCGCAAGCTGGTGCCCACCCTGCGGGAGGTCGTGGCGGACGACGATCGCACCCTGCTCACCTTCGGCGGCGCCCACTCCAACCACCTGCGGGCGACCGCCGCCGCCGGACGGCTCCTGGGACTGTCCACCATCGGGGTGGTGCGTGGGGATGAATTGGCCGACCGCCCGCCCAATCCCTCCCTCGCGGCCTGTCTGGCCGACGGAATGCGTCTGCATTTCGTCACTCGTTCCGACTATCGGCGTCGGGGGGACCCGGATTTCATCGCCGGGCTGCGAAGGCGCTTCGGGCCGTTCCGACCGGTCCCCGAGGGGGGTACGAACGCGGTGGCGGTGCGCGGTTGCGTCGTGCCCGGCCGGGAGCTGGCGGCGGCCGTCCCCCGCCCGGACGTGGTGGCGGTGGCCTGCGGCACCGGGGGGACCCTGGCCGGACTGGCGGCGGGACTGGCCCCCGGCATGCGCGCGCTCGGCATCCCGGTGCTGCGCGGCGGCTTCCACGGTGAGGCGGTGCGCGCCCTGCAGCGGGAGGCGTTCGGCGGGCCGCGTGGTCGGTGGTCGGTGGACGACCGCTTCCATCACGGCGGCTTCGCGCGGGTGCCGGCCGAGCTGGAGGAGTTCGCGCTCGACTTCGCCGACCGGCACGGGCTGCCGCCGCTGGATCGCGTGTACGTGGCGAAGGTGCTGTGGGCCCTGCGGGAACTGACCGCCGGGGGTGCCTTCCGCCGGGGCACCGCGCTGGTGGCCGTGATCACCGGTTGACCCCGGGTCCCCGGCACCCCCGGCCGCCTTTTCCC
>NZ_VKHT01001424.1 GCF_014141535.1 Streptomyces alkaliphilus
AGTTGTGTATAAGAGACAGCCCGTACCCCATGCCCGGCCCGGACCGTCTGCCCGCCAACCGCGTGGACTGGACCCCCGACCCCGGGCGGGCCGTGCTGCTCGTCCACGACCTGCAGAACCACTTCCTGTCCGCCTTCACCACCGACGCCCCGCCGATCCCGGAGATGCTCCACCACATCGGCCGGCTGCGGGCGGTCTGCGCCGAGGTCGGCATCCCCGTCCTGTACACCGCCCAGCCCGGTGGCCAGTCCCCCGAACAGCGCGGTCTGCAACAGGACTTCTGGGGCCCCGGCATCCCCGACGACCCGCGTGCCGCCGCCATCGCGGACGCCGTGGCCCCCGGCCCCGACGACACCGTGGTGACCAAGTGGAAGTACGGCGCCTTCACCCGCACCGACCTCGACACCCGACTGCGCGAGCTGGGACGTGACGAGGTGATCATCACCGGTGTCTACGCCCACATCGGCGTACAGGTCACCGCCTGCGAGGCGTGGATGCGCGACCTGCGGGCCTTCGTCGTCGCCGACGCCGTCGCCGACTTCTCCGAGGTCGAGCACCTGGGCGCCCTCACCTGGACCGCCGGGCGCTGCGCCGGTGTCACCGACACGGAGACCCTGGTGCGGTCCCTGGGCAAGGGAGCGGGGGATGCGGGAGCCGGCGCCGGTTCGGCCGCGCCGGTCGTCGAGCGGCTGCGCGCCGACGTCGCCGACCTCCTCGGCGAGGACCCCGCCGACCTGCCGGTGGACGAGAACCTCGCCGACCACGGCCTGGACTCCATCCGGCTGATGAGCCTGCTGGAGCGCTGGCGCGTCGAGTACGGCGTTGACCTGGCCTTCCCCGACCTCGCGGAGGAGCCCGTCATCGAGCGCTGGGCCGCCCTCCTGACCCCCCGTCCCTGAACGGCACCACCC
>NZ_VKHT01001425.1 GCF_014141535.1 Streptomyces alkaliphilus
GATGGGGGTTGGCCGGGGTCGGTGAGGGGCCGGTCGGGTCAAAGGGCAGGGCGCTCCACGAGTGGAGCGCCCCGTTCGGTCCGGTACGGGGTCAGAGTCCCGTATATGTGAGGTTATGACTTGTATGGGTTATTCGCTTCCGAGCGACACGCCCCGGAAGCGATCGGCCCCCAGATCCCTGGAGATCGACCGTGCGCAGTCCCGCACCGCCGCCACCAGGCGCGGTCGCGGTGCCCCGTCGGCGTGCACCCGTTCCACCGCTCCCATCACCCCCACCGCCCCCACCGGCATGCGGTGACGATCCAGGATCGGCGCCGCCACCGCGGCGATACCTTCCCAGGTCTCGCCGTTCTCACCCGCCCAGCCCCGACTCCTGGCCTCCTCCAACTCCCGCTCCAGGACGGAGGAGTCGGTCACCGTGCGGTCGGTGATCGACTTCAGGCCGGCATCCAGCATCTCGCTGTGCGCCACCGGGTCCCAGGCCGCCAACACCTTGCCCAGCGCGGTGGAGTGCAGCGGCCGCATCGTGCCGATCTCCAGGACCTGCCGACTGTCGTCCGGACGGAAGACGTGGTGCACGATCAACACCCCCTGGTGGTGCAGGACCCCCAGATGGACGCTCTCACCACCCGAACGGGCCAGATCGTCGGTCCACACCAGCGCGCGGGCCCGCAACTCGTGCACGTCCAGATAGCTGTTGCCGAGCCGCAGCAGCTCCGCCCCCAGTTGGTACCGCCCGCTCACGGGGTCCTGCTCGACGAAGCCCTCCTGTTGGAGGGTGCGCAACAGACCGTGCGTGGTGCCCTTGGCCAGCCCCAGGGTCGAGGCGATGTCCGACAGTCCCAGTCGGCGCTCACCGCCCGCCAACAGGCGCAGCACCGCCGCGGCGCGCTCCAGCGACTGGATGGTCCGCGCCATGCGGCCTCTCCCTCCGACTCGCCGCGGGGTCGCCCGGGCC
>NZ_VKHT01001426.1 GCF_014141535.1 Streptomyces alkaliphilus
GAGCGGGATGGGGGGTGGGCGTTCGCCGGGGTCGAGCCGCCCGAGCCGGAGGCTCAGGCGGCGACGACGTCCACGGCTTCGGCAGGCGCCTCGATGGTGACGTGATCCTCGGGGCGCCGGGTGACGGAGGTCACCCGAACGGGGTTGAACATGGGACGCATCGGTGGCGGCACCGTGTCACTCGCGGCGGACCTGGCGAGCTCGGCGAGGGCCAGTTCGTCACTGACCTCCCGCATGAGCTCCGACATCCGGACGTCCAACGCGTCACAGATGGCGGCCAGCAGCTCGGAGGAAGCCTCCTTCTGACCGCGTTCCACCTCGGACAGGTAGCCGAGGGAAACCCGGGCGGATGAGGACACTTCGCGCAGGGTGCGGCCCTGACGTTGGCGCTGCCGACGCAGCACGTCACCCAGCAGGCGACGGAGCAGGATCATCGGTGGCTCCCTCCTCGGACCGTTGGCCTCGCTGGTTTCCATGCCCCACCGTACCGCCTCGGACTCCAACAGTGAGGGGATGGCCGTCGTGTTCGCTGAAGGCGCATGGCGGATCGAACTACTCCCGGGGGATGAACATCGGGCAGCCGCTCCGGGTGTCCCCGGGGCGGAAACGGATCGGTGTGCCGGCGACGCGCCGGGCGATCCGGCGACGGCGGGCGGAGCACCGTTCACGGTGGGGCGACACGGCGTCACCGTGCGGCGGATGGGCGTCCGCCGCTCGACGAGCCGTCCCTCACGACCGTACCCCGCCGGGGCGTCCCACACATCCGCCGACGGAAAAGGCGGAAAAAGTTCTGCCGGACGGACAAAGCGGCCGATCGTCGGGGTCGTGGTCCGGCTCGCCGCGAGCGGCCCGACCGGCACCGATCACGGCTCGGGGATCCCGCCCGCCAGCAGGGCCTCGGAGAGCGCCACCAGGACCGCCCGGCCGGCCGCCTCCCGGATCTCCCCCCGGCTCCGC
>NZ_VKHT01001427.1 GCF_014141535.1 Streptomyces alkaliphilus
CGTCCGTGGGCTTTCCGCCCGGCCACCCCCCGATGCGCACGCTGCTGGGCGTCGCCCTCTCCGCGCGCGGTGGCCGCTACGGCAACCTCTATCTCGCCGACCGCCGCGACGGCCGCCCCTTCGACGAACGCGACGAGGAGGTGCTGGTGGCACTGGCGGGGGCCGCCGGGGTGGCGATCGAGAACGCGCGGCTCTTCGAACAGGTCCGGGACGGCGCCGAGCAGTTCCAACGCCTGCTGTTGCCCGAACTGCCCGCCCCCCGCCCCTTCACCGTCGCGGGAGCCTACCGACCCGCCGCCGTGCCGGGCCGGCTCGGCGGGGACTGGTACGACGCCCTGACCCTGCCCGACGGCACCCTGGTGGCCGTGATCGGCGACGTGATCGGCCACGACCTGCGGGCGGCGGCAGGGATGTCCCGCATCCGGAACATGCTGCGGGCCCTTCTGTACGACCGGCACGAACCCCCGGCGGAGGTGCTCTGCCGCCTCGATCACATGGGGCGGGCGATGAGCGACCTCCCCATGACCACGGCCTGTCTGGTCCGGATCGCCCCGGGGCCTTCGGGAGGGGACGGGTGGAACATCGACTGGAGCACCGCGGGGCACCCGCCCCCGCTGGTTCTGGACCCCGCCGGGGGGGCGCGCCAACTGGGCGGCGAGCCCGGTCTGCCGCTGGGCGTCGATCCCGACCGACCTCGTCCCGGCCATCACCGCTCCCTGCCGCCCGGCGCGGTGCTGGTGCTGTTCACCGATGGTTTGGTCGAGCATCCGCGCCGCTCCCTGGACGAGGGAATGGCCGAGCTGGTCCGGCTGGCGGAGGAGCGGGTGGGGCTTCCCCCACGACGGTTGTGCGAGGAACTGATGGAACACCACCCCGGCGGCCCCCGCCAGTGCCACCAGCACCTCCTCGTCGCGTTCGTCGAAGGGGCGGCCGTCGCGGCGGTCGGCGAGATAGAGG
>NZ_VKHT01001428.1 GCF_014141535.1 Streptomyces alkaliphilus
GGGCGGGGCGCCCCGGCGAGGGGTCCCCGCTCTCCGGCGGTCTGGGATTCGAACGGGCGCCCCGGGGGTGATTCGGCGGGAGCGCGCATCCGTGCCGTGTGGCCCCGGGGAAGAGGGGGCACACGGGCGTTCCGGCCGGAATGCCCGGATGTCCCCGGGATGCTCGACAGGGGCCGGAGCGCGAGGAGGGTGGGCCGCATGGAGATGGAAGGCGCCCGGGTGCTGGTGGTCGGCGCCACCGGCGTGATCGGAGGCGCGATCGCGGAGGAGTGCGCCGCGCGCGGCGCCACCGTGCTGCCCGCCGGGCGGGACCCCGACCGGCTCGCCGAGCGAGCCCGTTCGCTCGGCGCCGAGGCGGCCTTCGCCTTCGACGCCTACGACCTGGACACCTGCGCCGGCCTCGCCGCCCGGGCGGCCGAGGTGGCGGGCGGGCTGGACGCGGTGGTGGTCGCCATCGGCACGGTGGCCTTCGCCCCGGCGGCGGACCTCGGCGAGGAGATGGTGGAGCACCTGTTCACCGTCAACGCCCTGGCCCCGATGGCGGTGCTGCGCGGGGCGCTGCCGGTGGTCGACGAGGGCGGCGCCGTCGCCGCCATCAGTGGGGTCCTGGTGGATCGACCGCAGCCCGGCATGGCCGACTACGGCGCGGCCAAGGCCGCCCTCAGCGCCTGGCTGACGGCGGTCCGGACCGAACAGCGCCGCCGCCGGGTGGCGGTGCTGGACGCCCGGCTGCCGCACCTGGAGACCGGCTTCGCCGACCGCGCGGCGGTGGGCACACCTCCGGCGATGCCGCCCCCCGCCGACCTCGACACCGTGGTGCGCGGGATCGTGGACGCCCTGGCCGAGGGGGCCGCGCTGGTCCTCCCCGACGGGAAGGGGGGTGTGCGCGCGGAGGCCCGCGCCCGCTGATCCGCCGCCGGGCCCGGCGGGCAAGGAGCGGCCGGCCGGTCCGGGGG
>NZ_VKHT01001429.1 GCF_014141535.1 Streptomyces alkaliphilus
CCTCCGGGACGACCTCCTCCCCCTCCTCGTCGAGGACGACGGTGTCGGTGTCCACCGTGATGCCGCCGACGAGGTCCACGAGGTTCTCCAGGTAAGGGGTGTCCAGGCGCCAGGTCCCCCGGATGTCGGCGCCCAGCAGTGTGCCGACGGCCTCGCGGACGGAGGCGGCTCCCTCCTCGGTGACGGCCTGGCCCAGGGTGGTGGTGCCACCGTCGGGGGTGACGACGAGTTCGTTGGGGAGCAGGAGGGTGGTGCCCCGTTGGGTGGTGCGGTTGGCCACCAGGAGCGCGGTGGAGGTGGTGTCGCCGTTGGTCTGACGCAGGTGGACGATGATCACGTCGCGGCTCTCCGCCGTGGGCGCGGCCTCCTGCTCGGTCTCCTCCCCGCCCATGAAGGGCAGTCGGTCCCCGGCCCACAGCCAGCCGACACCGCCCAGCAGGACCAGGGCCACCGCGATCACCACCAGGCGGCGACGGCCCAGGGCGCGCCGCTTGGCCTCCTCCCGCCGTTCGGTGCGGCTCTCGCTGAACTTGAGCCAGTCGATGACGTCCTCGCTGCTCTCCTCCTTCTCCTCCACGAAGGCGAACTGCTCGGTGTCGTACCCGCCGTCCCCGTCCCCGGGTTCGTTCCCCCCGGGACGCCGCTCGCCCCCGGGCATCCCGTCACCGGTGCCGTCACCGCGGTGCGCGCCGGGGTCGTCGCCGGCCTCGGCGCCGCCGTATCCGCGGTCGGTCCCCCGCTCGTCGTGATCACCGGAACCACCGGCGTATCCCTGTCCGTGGCCGGCGCCGTCGTACCCGTCCCCGTCGTATCCGGTGCCGTACCCGTTCCCGCCCCGGCCGTACGCGCCGTCGTGCCCGTCGTTCCCGTCGTGGTATCCGCCGTCGACCGGGCGACGGGGCCCCGGCACGCCGGCCCCCCGGGGCTCCCCCGGATACACGGTGGTGGGGGAC
>NZ_VKHT01000143.1 GCF_014141535.1 Streptomyces alkaliphilus
GGGGGAGGGATGGGGGCGACCGGGCCTTCACCGATCATCCCGGACGACCTCACGCAACACCCACTCCCTCTGTGTTGACGTGTTCACGACTCGCGGATACGTTCGTTGAAATGTGTCGGAATCGAATCGAAATTGTTCGACTCGATCATCTCCGGGTCACCCCGGTTCCCGCCGGTGAGAGGGATGAGCCCGACACGTCCGAGCCCTGCGAGCGCATCCCGTGACGCGTTCGGCACCCGCCCCACCCCAGGGGCGGATCCGAGGACGGGGGCGGTGCGACGAGTCGTCCGGAAGCGGACGCGTCGGGCGCGCTCGCACGCCATACGAAAGGAAGACCGTGAGAAGCGGTTCACGAGGTGTCCTCACCGCCCTGACCTCGCTGGCTGTCATCCTCGGCCTCGCCGCCATCCCGCCCGCCGCCTCGGCGGGGGAGAACGGCACCGACGAGGAGACGCCCCGGGAGACCACCCGGGAAACGACGACCACCTCCGCCATGGACATGGTCGCAGCCATGCAGCCCGGCTGGAACCTGGGCAACACCCTCGACGCCGTCGGCGACGACGAGACCGCCTGGGGCAACCCCCGGGTCACCCGCCAACAACTCGCCGCCATCCGCGCACAGGGATTCGAGAGCATCCGCATCCCCGTGACCTGGAACGCCCAACAGGGCGGCGCCCCGGATCACACCATCAACCCGGCCTACCTCGACCGCGTCGAGGAGGTCGTCGACCAGGCCCTCGACGAGGGCTTCCACGTGATGATCAACATCCATCACGACTCGTGGCAGTGGGTCATGAACCTGCCGCGCGACTACGACGCCGTGATGGCCCGGTACACCGCGAGCTGGGAACAGATCGCCGAGACCTTCCGCGACGCGCCCCCCGAGCTGAGCTTCGAGAGCGTCAACGAGCCCTACTTCGAGGGCAGCTCCGGCGCCGCGCACGACGCCGAACTGCTGCACGACCTCAACACCACCTTCCACGGCATCGTCCGCGACTCCGGCGGCAACAACGCCGACCGCCTCCTCGTCCTCACCACCCTCCACGCCGCCCACGAACAGGAGCGACTGGACGAACTGGTCGAGACGTTCGACGAACTGGACGACCCGAACCTCGCCGCGACCATCCACTACTACGGCTTCTGGCCGTTCAGCGTGAACGTCGCCGGCTACACCCGCTACGAACAGGACTCCCGCCGGGACATGGTCGAGACCTTCGACCGCCTCCACGACACCTTCGTCTCCCGCGGCATCCCCGTGATCATCGGCGAGTACGGCCTCCTCGGCTTCGACCGCCACACCGGCACCGTCCAGCAGGGCGAGAAGCTCAAGTTCTTCGAGGACTTCGGCAACCAGGCGCGGGCCCGTGACCTGACCACCATGTGGTGGGACAACGGCCAGCACTTCGACCGCCGCGCCCTGGAGTGGAACGACCCGGCGCTGTACCGGCAGATCTCCACCAGCTGGACCACCGCCTCGGCCACCGCCTCCACCGACCAGATCTTCGTGCGCGGCTCCGTGCCGGTGACCGACGCCGAGATCACCCTCGACACCGCCGGCCACACCCTCACCGCCGTCCGCCACCGCTCCCGGGAACTGAGGCGCGGCACCGACTACACCCTGAACGGCGACCGGCTCACCATCTCCGCCGCCACCCTCTCCCGCCTCACCGCACGCGGCGGCCAGGGCGTCAACGCCACCCTGACGCTGGAGTTCTCCGGCGGCGCCCCCTGGGAGGTGCGTGTCATCACCCACGAGACGCCGCAGCTCTCCAACGCCTCCGGCACCACCAACTCCCTGGTCGTCCCCACCCGCTTCAACGGCGACCGGCTCGCCACCATGGAGGCCGTCCACGCCGACGGCGGCAACGCCGGCCCGCACGACTGGACCTCCTTCAAGGAGTTCGAGGCCGCCTTCTCGCCCGACTACGAGGCCGGCCGGATCACCCTCCCCTCGGCCTTCTTCAACGGCGTGCGGGACAACTCCACGGTGAACCTCACCTTCCACTTCTGGAGCGGTGACACCGTGACCTACACCCTCACCCGGTCCGGCGACACCGTCACCGGCACCGCCCGCTGACCGACCCGGAAACACCGAACGGCCCCCGCGTCGGGCGGGGCCCGGCCCACGCCGCAACCCCGGCGGCGGGCCGGGCCCCGCCCCCGTGCCCGCCCGCCGTGCCCGACGGCGGAGAGGGAGCGGAAAGCCCGAGTGGCACCTCGCCCCGCCGGGGGTGAAGCTGAACATCCGGAGGTGACCACATCCGGAGGTGACCACCATGAACGGGAAGCACCACCACGACGGCGACCGGCCACCGAGCGGGGAGCGGGAACGGCACGGCGGGGAGGCGGACCTTCCGACCCCCCTGGTGGACTCGCTCGCATCCCGGCTGCGAGGAACCCTCATCCGGCCCGAGGACGCCGACTACGAACAGGCCCGCAAGCTCTGGAACGGCATGATCGACAAGCGCCCGGCCCTGGTGGCCCGGTGCGCCGGCGACGAGGACGTGGTCGCCTCGGTCGACTTCGCCCGCGAGAACAAGCTGCCACTCGCCGTGCGCGGGGGCGGACACGGAGTCGCCGGCCAGGCGCTCTGCGACGGCGGCCTGGTCATCGACCTGTCGGAGATGAGAGAGGTCCGGGTCGACCCGGAGAAGCGGAGCGCCGTCGCGCAGGGCGGCTGCACACTCGGGGACATCGACCGCGAGACCCAACGCCACGGGCTCGCCACCCCACTGGGCGTGGTCACGGGGACCGGAGCGGCCGGCCTCACCCTCTCCGGCGGCATGGGCTGGCTCCGGCGCAAACACGGACTGAGCTGCGACAACCTGCTGTCCGCGCGGGTCGTCACCGCCGACGGTCGGATCGTGGTCGCCGACGACACCCGCAACCGGGACCTGTTCTGGGCGATCCGTGGCGGCGGCGGCAACTTCGGCGTCGTCACCGCCTTCGAGTACCGACTGCACCCCATCGGGCCGGAGGTGTTCCTCTGCTTCGCCTTCCACCCCGCCTCCCACACCGAGGAGGTGCTGCGGGCCTGCGAGCGGTACCTGGCCGAGAGGCCGGACGATTTCGCCCCGCTCGGGATCCTCGGCAGGATCCCGGAGGAAGAGGAGGGCTTTCCGCCCGAGGTGCGGGGGAAGCACTACGCGGCGGTGCTCGGGCCCTACCCGGGCGACCCGGCGGAGGGCGAGCGACTCCTGCGGCCCCTGCGGGAGATCACCGAACCGATCATCGACCTCAGCGGCACCGTCCCCTACACGGAGGCGCAGGGCATCGTGGACGAGGACTACCCCGACGGCCTGCGCTACCACTGGAAATCGATCAACGTGCCCGGCCTCGGCGACGGGCTGATCGAGCGGCTCGCCGAGCACGCAGCACAGGCACCTTCGGCCCTGTCCACCGTCGACGTCTGGTACCAGGGCGGCGCCATGGCCCGCGTCGGGGATGAGGAGACCGCCTTCGCCAACCGAGACGCCCCCTACCTGCTCGGGATAGAGGCGAACTGGGAGGCGGAGGCCGACTCGGCCGCGAACGTGGCCTGGGTGCGCGAGACCTTCGCCGACCTGCGCTCGTTCTCCACCGGCGGTGTCTACCTCAACTTCCCCGGCTTCCTGGAGGAGGGCGAACAACTCGTGCACGAGGGCTACGGCGGGAATTACGCCCGGCTCTCCGAGATCAAGGCGACGTACGACCCCGCCAATCTCTTCCGCCTGAACGCGAACATCGCCCCGAAGCGCTGAGCCCGGCCGGCCCGGCCCTCGCCGACCGGCCTCCACACCGGCCCGGGCACGCCCCGGGCCCCGCCGCGTGCGCGGCGTGTGGGAGTTCGTTCGCATGTCCGTATCCCCTGTGCTGTGGTCGGGGGACTGCGCGTTACTGTGGCGCCCGACATCACTCGGGGGAGCTGCGGGGGCGGGGTTTTCATGGCGCGGGCGTCGGATTGGTCGCCGGTGGAGATGGGTTCGGATCCCACCCCGGGGGATCCGGATCGCATCGAGCGGCTCGGGGGTGAGTTGGAGGAGTTCGCGGAGGACGTCTTCACCGCCCTGGGCAAGGTCCGTGCGATGGGCGAGGAGGGGGCGCTCGCGTCGTTTGTGGGGGAGAGCGCGGAGGCGTATCGGGATCGGTTCGAGAAGCTGCCGCCCGACTTGGACAAGTTGCACACCTCCTACGATCTGGCGGCGCAGGCCCTGCTGACGTATGCGCCGAAGTTGCGGGAGGCGCAGGGGGACGCGGATCGGGCGTTGAATCGGGCGATCGAGGCGCGGGAGGAGTTGTCCACGGCGCAGTCGTGGTTGGAGCGGGCGACCTCGGCGTTGGAGGACGCCGAGGAGGCTGCCGAACCGCCGGATGAGGGCGAGGTGGCCGCCGAGGTCCGCCGCGCCCTGACCGACGCGGAGAGGGACAAGGGTGACGCCGAGACCGCTGTCACCGACGCGCGGGAGAAGCTCGACCTCGCGATCGCGTTGGCCGGTCAGGCGAAGGAGTTGCGCGAGGAGGCCGCGACCAAGTGCAAGGCCGACCTGGAGGAAGCTTCCGAGGCGGGGATTCCGAATCGGAAGTGGTGGCAGAAGGCCGCGGATTGGGTGGTGGACAACTGGGACACCATCGTCGCCGTCGCCCAGGTCGTCGTCACCGTTTTGAGCATCGTGGCGTTGGTGTTGGGTGGGCCGTTGGTGTGGGGGCTGATCCTGGCCGCCTCGCTGATCATCCTCGCGGACACGTTGATCGACTACGCCAACGGCGACGCGTCGCTGTGGGATGTCGGATTCGCGCTGCTCGACTGCATACCCGGTGGGCGCATCGCTTCCGCCGGGGCGAAGACCGCCGCGCTGGGCATGGCACGCGGGGCGAAGGGGACCGCGAAGGAGGCCCGTAGCCAGGCGGTGCCGATGACCAAACGCAACGACTGCGGCGACCCCGTGGACGTGGCCACCGGTGAGCTGGTGATGCCGGCCACCGATGTGGACCTGCCCGGCATCCTCCCGCTGCTGCTGGAGCGCCACCACATCTCCACCTACCGCGCCGGGCGCCTGTTCGGTAGGTCGTGGTCCTCCACTCTGGATCAGCGTCTGGAGCTGGACGCGGTCGAGGTGCGCTTTCGCACTGCGGACGGCATGACCCTGGTCTACCCCATCCCCACCCGGGATCCGGATGATCCGGTGTTGCCGATCGAGGGCCCGCGCTGGGGCCTGGCCTGGAACGGCCGCCCCGGTACGCCGCTGACGATCCACCAGCGCGAGTCGGGTAGGACCCTGCACTTCGCCCCCGTGCCCGGCGCGCCGGGCAACGAGCTGCCGCTGGTCGCGATCAGCGACCGCAACGACAACCGCATCGAGGTCCGGTACAACGAGTCCGGTGAGCCGGTCGAGGTCGTGCACTCGGGCGGTTACCGGATCGGGGTGGCGGTGGTGGACCGGCGTATCACCTCCTACCGCCTGCTCTCCGCCCCGGATGAGCCGGTGTTGTTGGCCTTCGACTACGACGACGCCGGGAACCTCGCGCGCGTGTTCAACTCCTCCGGCCTGCCCCTGCGGCTGTGGTACGACGAACACGATCGGCTGATCCGCTGGGAGGACCGCAACGCCACCTGGTACCGCTACGAATACGACGAAGCGGGCCGGTGTGTGTTCTCCACCGGCACCGACCGGGCGCTGGAGTACCGCTACCGCTACCACCCGCAGGACAACCGGACCGAGGCCACCAACAGCCTCGGCCACACCACCGTCTACCAGTTCAACGACAGCTTCCAGCTCGTCGCGGAGACCGATCCGCTGGGCAACACCACCCGCCGCCAATGGGATCGCTACGACAACCTGCTCTCGGTCACCGATCCGCTGGGCCACACCACCCGCTACACCCACAACGAGCACGGCGACCTGACCACCGTTGTTCGTCCCGACGGCCACGAGATCCGTGCCGAGTACAACGCTCTCGGTCTGCCCACCGTGATCACCGAGGCCGACGGCACGATCTGGCGGCAGGAGTTCGACGAACGGGGCAACCGCACCGCCGTCACCGACCCCGCCGGAAATGCGGTGCGGTACACCCACCGGTCCACCGGCGCCCCCGCCACCATCACCGACGCACTCGGCGCCGTCACCCGCATCGACACCGACCCCGCCGGACTGCCTCTCGCGGTCACCGACCCGCTCGGCGCGACCACCGTCCTGGAGCGGGACGCCTTCGGCCGCCCCACCTCCATCACCGACCCCCTCGGTGCGACCACCCGGATGGAGTGGTCTTCGGAGGGCAAGCCGGTGCGCCGCACCGACCCCCTGGGCCACGTGGAGGCGTGGGAGTGGGATGCGGAGGGCAACTGTCTGACCCACACCGACGAGAACGGCGGGATCACCACCTGGGCCTATGGCCCGTTCGACCTGCCGGTCTCCCAGACCGGTCCGGATGGTGCGCGGTATGTCTTCACCCGTGACACCGAGTTGAACATCACCGCCGTCACCGCCCCCGACGGCCGCACCTGGACCCACACCCTCGACGCGGCCGGCCGCACCGTCGCGGAGACCGACTACGACGGCCGCACCACCACATGGCAACTCAACGCGGTGGGCCGCCCGGTTCACCAGACCAACCCGGCCGGACAGACCCTCACCCACACCTACGATGCCCTCGGCCGGTTGACCTCCACCACCACCGATACCGGCGAGATCACCACCTGGACCCACGACGCCGCCGGCCGGCTGATCTCGGCAACCTCCCCGGGCGTGGAGCTGTTCCGCACCCACGACCCGGCCGGGAACCTGCTGAGCGAGACGGTCAACGGCCACACCCTGACCCTCACCGTCGATCCGGTGGGCCACCTGCTCTCCCGCACCACCCCCACCGGCCACACCAGCCGATGGACTTATGACACCGCCGGACGCCCGATCGGCCTGGAGACCGCCGGCCGGCACCTGAACTTCCACCGGGACGCAGCCGGTCGGGAGATCGAACGTCGCATCGCCGGCGCCCTGACCCTCTCCACCGGTCACGACGCGGCCGGGCGCCTGGTCGAACAATCCCTCACCGGTGCCGGGGGTCGGCGTCTGCACCACAAACGCTGGACCCACCGCGCCGACGGCTACCCCACCACCGTCACCGACGACTCGGGCACCACCACCCTCGCCCTCGACCCCATCGGCCGCCCCACGAACCTCACCGGTCCGTCCGGCACCGAGACCTACACCTACAACCCCACCGGCGACCAAACCCTCGCCGAGGCGCCGGGGCTGCCGGTCGAGGCGGTCGGGGAACGCGCCTACACCGGCACCCTGCTGGCCCGCGCCGGCCGCACCCGCTACTCCTACGACGCGGCGGGGCGGGTGATCCGCCGCACCGTCACCCGCATCTCCCGCACCCCCGACACCTGGCACTACACCTGGGACGCCCACGACCGTCTCACTCGCACAGTCACCCCCGACGGCACGGTGTGGACCTACACCTACGATCCCTTCGGTCGGCGCGTCGCCAAACACCGCCACCACCCCGACGGCACCATCGCCGAAACGGTGCGCTTCACCTGGCACGATGCCACTCTCGTCGAGGAACACCACACCAGGCACGGCGGCACCGGCACCGATACCGTCACCACCTGGGACCACACCGACCTGCACCCCCTCACCCAAAC
>NZ_VKHT01001430.1 GCF_014141535.1 Streptomyces alkaliphilus
CCCCACCCCGGCGGATGTCACCGATGCCGCCCGCCTGGTCGCCCTGGGCCTTCAGCCCCGTCTGCGACCCGCTCGGGACGCCGACTACGCGACCCTGCTGCGCCGCTACCACGAGGAGCCCGCCTGGGCCCGGCTCTGCGATGCCGTCGCCACCGGGCTGGGACTGGTCGTCATGGAGGTCTCCCCACGGGCCGGCATGGCCGTCGCCGCCGCGGAGGAATCCGTTTTCGCCGTGCGCATCGGGGACTACGCCCGCCGGGCCGCGGCCGACTCCGCCGACCGCTTCCTGCACGGTCTGGCGCACCTCGCCGTTGCGGCCCTCGCCTTCCCCCGACCGGCCGACCTGGCGGACGAGGGGTACTCGGGGCGCGTCAGCGTCGTGGGGGTGGAATCCTTCGTCCGTCAGGCGTGCGCGGTTCTGGAGGAACGGGCCGCCGAGCGGGGGGAGAACACCGACCCCGCCAGCGACAGTCCCGAACTGGAAGCGGCCTGGCGGGTGTACGCCCGTCGCAGTGCCACCGGTGCCACCAAGGACGCCAGGCGGCTCGCCGGATCCACCACGGGCATCGTGGGGAAGGCCGTCGCCTTCCTCGCCGACTCCGGCTTCCTCCAGCGCACCGGCGACGAGAACGGCGGCACCTACCGGACCACACCCCGCTACCGCCTCCAGGTGCGGGAACTGGCGGGCACCGCGGCGATGGCCGAACTCCTGTCGCTGGGGGTGGTCACCGTCACCGACGGCGCCGGCACCCTCGGCGCCCCGGATCCCGACGCCGGGGCCCCCGGCATCCCGCCAGGCGGTCTGCCCTTCCCGACCACCGGCGCCCGGGACGGGGCCGGGCGTCCCACCGGGCCCGGGGCGCGGGACACACCGACCGGTGCCGACCCCGACCCGCCGGGCCACGGAGCCCCGCCCCGTCCCCGTGATCCACACACCCCGCAGAGCCACGAGA
>NZ_VKHT01001431.1 GCF_014141535.1 Streptomyces alkaliphilus
GGGGTGCGAGGATGCCGGGGGCGGTTCGTCCGCCCGCCACCTCGACCCGACCGGGAGGGCCGATGCAGATCAGGTTGACCGTTCTCGGCCCGCGGGGCGGCGAGGGCACCGACGTGACCGTCACCGCGCCCGTGGACACCCCGCTGGAGGCGGTGCTGGGCGATCTGGTGGCCGCCGCGGACCCCACCGCCGGCACCCCGGGGGCGGTGTGGTGCGGGGGCCGGCGTCTGGACCCCCGGCGCGCGCCCCTGGGTCGGCCGCCGCTGGTGGACGGCGCCGTGCTCGCCACCGACGGACCGGTCGGCGTGGACCGCGCCGACGACTCCGTGCCCCGACTGCTGGTCGTCTCCGGTCCGGACGCGGGCGGTGTGCACCTGCTGCACGGTGGCGAGGTGCGGATCGGCCGCTCCGCACGGGCCGACGTCCCCCTGGACGACCCCGACGTCTCCCGGCTCCACTGCCTGCTGCGCGTTCCCGAGGGCCCGGGGCCGGTGACCGTGCGGGACCCGGGTTCGACCAACGGCACCACCGTGGACGGCGTCGCGGTCCCCACCGACCGGGACCTGCCGCTGTTCCCCGGCCGTGAGCTGCGCCTCGGGGAGTCCGCGCTGCGGATCCTCGCCGCCCGCTCGGACGACGGGGCGAACGCGGGCGTGCCCGCGCAGAGCCCCCCGCCGACCGTCGCCCCACCGACGGGGCCCGGCGGGGGAACCGGCGGGGAGAGCGCGCGCCGCCGGGGGCTCGCCGGCCGGCTGTTGCGCCGCGAGCGGACCTTGGGGCCCGCCGCGCCCCCGACGTCGGCGGGCCCGCGGGTTCCGCGGCCGACCGTCTCCCCGACTACGCCGCCGGCTCCGACGGCCGGTCCGAATCCGGCGGAGTTGCTGCTGCGGGTCCTCGACGACCCCGCGGCGCTCTGGCCCCCCGCCCCTGCGGTCACCGGACGATCGGCGCC
>NZ_VKHT01001432.1 GCF_014141535.1 Streptomyces alkaliphilus
GCGCCGGGACCGTCGGGGCCACCGGGGGCCGGGACGCCCCTGGTGAGGGCGCCCGCGCCGGGGGCGCTACCCGCCTCGGTGCGGCTGCGCACCCGGTACAGACCGGTGTCCAGGTTCTCGGCCCGCTCCAGGCGAACGGTGATGTTCCCCATGAAGGTGTAGCGCTGCTGCTTGGCGTACTCGCGGACCATGCCGGCCAGCTCCTCGCCCAACTGGGTCGAGTAGGGGGCCAGTCGCTCGTGGTCGCCGGGGCTCAGCTCGACGGTGAAGTCGTTGGGGACGACGGTGCGCTCACGGTTCCAGATGGTGGCGTTGTTGTCGCACTCCCGCTGCAGGGCGCCCGCGATCTCCACGGGCTGCACCTCGGACTTGAAGACCTTGGCGAAGGTGCCGTTGACCAGACCCTCCAGGCGCTCCTCGAAGCGCTTCAGTAGTCCCATGGTGCACCTCCTTCTCCGGGCGGAACCCCGGTCTCGACTCCCCGGCGCTTCCCCGGGCGGTCCACCCGGGGGACTACCCGGGAGGACTGCCGTCCTCACCGTCATCGCGGGCCGCGATGATCACGGATACCCCGACGGGGGATCCGTAGTGCTTACTGATCGTATCCACGCGGCGGGGGGTGCGATGGTTCCCCGGGCGGCCCGTCGTACGCCGGGTGTGCCCCGATCGTGACGCGGTCGGGAACTTCCGGGTGGGGCGGGTGCGCGGTGAGCCTCGCGGCTCCCAGTGTCCCGCATCGCGCGGGTGTTCCGGGCACGTCCGGACGCTCGGGCGTGGAGGGCGCCGGAACACGGGGGAACGCGACGGTGCACCACGGCGTGCCCGGGGCACCGGGGAGGAAGTACCGCCCTCCGGCCGGGAGCGGGTGGACCCCGGGCCCCGGACCCGGGTGCCGGTGCGGGGAGAGGATCGGGAGCACCGTGAAGTCCCCGGGACGGGGCGGGGAGAGG
>NZ_VKHT01001433.1 GCF_014141535.1 Streptomyces alkaliphilus
CCGGTACCCGTGCCGTTTCCCGTGCCCCGGCCCCGCCCGCCGACGGGTCGGGGGCCGGCGGGCGGGGCCGGGGCACGGGAAACGGCACGGGTACCGGCGGCGCGGGGGCGGCCCCGGGTGCCACCGGCACGGGAGGCGATCCGGACCGGGTGGTGAACCCGGGGACCGACGCGGCGGGCGACCGCCCCGGGAACGGCCCGGACGGAGTGGTCGGAGACGGCGCGGGCCGTTCCGGCCCGGCGGGTGACAGCTGTGGTTCCGCGTACGACGAACCGGCGAAGGGATCGGCCGCGAGGGAGACGGCGGCCGGCGGGCGGGACCGACGAGGCGGGGAGAGCGGGTGCTCGCCGGTGCCCGGCAGGGCGGCTCGCTCGGCCGCCACGGCGGCCTTGGACGGGCGGGCGGCGTCGGCCGCCGCCCCGCCGGCGGCCGGACCGCCCCGCTTCCTCGGCACGTCGTGCAGGACGACGCGGGTGCGAACGGTGCCGTCGGGAGCGCGCTCGGGACGGCGCTCGATCCAGCCGTCCCGCTCCAACTCGGCGAGCCCTCGGCGAATCCGGGTGCGCCCCTCGTCGAAGTGTTCGCACAACCGATCAATACTGATCAGCGTGCCGTCCTTCAACGAAAACAAATAGGAAGCGATCCCACCGGCAGTGGCGCTTCCGCGTCGCTGGGCGAGCGAATTCGGCAGAATCGTGAAGTTCTTGGTCTGCTTGGTGCGGATGTGCAGCAACCCGCAGCGGGGCGCGCTAACCTGGGCAACAGCCATTGGGAAGGGGTCTACTTCCTGATCGGTCAGGCCCTCGGCGGGATGCCAGTCCCGTACGGGGGCCGAAGCTTTGTGCGGTTGTTTTCCGGGGTGGATATCCCCCGTTCGCCGCGACCATATCCCCGCCGGAACCGGTTTCCAATTCAGCTCACCCGAACGGGTGAAAGCCGTGGTGGTGGG
>NZ_VKHT01001434.1 GCF_014141535.1 Streptomyces alkaliphilus
GGTCGGAACCCGACCCGACCCGGCCCGCCGTCCCCCGGGGCCGGGACCCGGCCCGAACCCGTCCCGCCGACGCCACCCGGGGGCGCCCCGGCGCGTCGTACTCTGGGGGCGCGCCGCCGCGCCCCGGTACGGGCACGCGCGACGCCGCCGCCCCGGGCACCCTCCGGGCGACGGAGGGGCGGAGGATCCGCCACGGGCAGAGAAGAGGAAACGGACGGCATGTACGGCTGGATCTGGCGGCACCTGCCGGGCAACACGCCGGTGCGCGCGCTGATCGCCCTGTGCCTGGTGCTCGGGGTGGTCTACCTGCTCTTCACGTACGTCTTCCCCTGGGCGGAGCCGATCCTGCCCTTCAACAACGTGACGGTCGAGGAGTGAACCGGGTGAGCGGGACGATCCGGGCGGCGGACGCACGCCGGGCCCCCCGTCCGGCCCGGCGACGCACCGGGACCACCGAAGTGAGGACGACGCGCCGATGAGTACCCGGATTCTCGTCGTGGACAACTACGACAGCTTCGTCTGGAACCTCGTGCAGTACCTCCAACAGCTCGACGCCGACTGCGAGGTGGTGCGCAACGACGCCGTGACGGTCGAGCGGGTCGCCGAGGGCGGCTTCGCGGGCGTGCTGCTCTCCCCCGGACCCGGCACCCCCGAGGAGGCCGGGGTCTGCGTGGAGATGGTCCGCCACTGCGCCGGGACCGGCGTCCCGGTCTTCGGCGTCTGCCTGGGGGTCCAGGCCATGGCGGTGGCCCACGGCGGGGTGGTGGACCGCGCCCCCGAACTGCTGCACGGCAAGACCTCGCGGATCGAGCACGCCGGCGCGGGGGTCTTCACCGGCCTGCCCTCGCCCTTCACCGTCACCCGCTACCACTCGCTGGCCGTGGTCGAGGGCACCCTCCCCGACTCGTTGGAGGTCACCGCCCGCACCGCGGTCACCTCGCGGGC
>NZ_VKHT01001435.1 GCF_014141535.1 Streptomyces alkaliphilus
ACGGGGGGCTCCCCGTGCTGGTTCCCGGTCCGGGCGGGCCCGGCCGGGACGGGCCCGGGGAGCGCCTCAGCAGCAGCCGGCGGCCGGGACGGCGGCCGGGAGGGTCCGACGGTTGCGGGACTCCCGGTTGCGGGTGGCCAGCAGCTCGTCCGGCGGGTAGCCGACCTCCTCCAGCGTCAGACCGTGCGGACGCACCACGTGCACCGCGGAGTCCCGCACCCGGGCGGCGAGCACCCGGCCCGGCCACTCCGGTGACCGGTGACCGTCCCCGACGAAGAGCATGGCGCCCACCAGCGAGCGGACCATGTTGTGGCAGAAGGCGTCCGCCACCACCGTGGCCTCCAGAACGCCGTCCGGACGGCGCTCCCAGCGCAGCTCGCGCAGGGTGCGGATGGTGGTGGCGCCCTCCCGTCGGCGGCAGTAGGCGGCGAAGTCGTGCTCGCCCAGCAGCGCCCCGGCCGCCTCGTTCATCGCGGCCTCGTCCAGCGGGTGGTTGTGCCACAGCACGTGGTCGCGCAGCAGTGGGTCGACGCCACCGGGATGGTCGGTGACCCGGTAGGCGTACCGGCGGTGGGTGGCGGAGAACCGGGCGTCGAAGTGCGGGGGCGCGGGAGCCGCCCGCCACACCCGCACGTCCTTCGGCAACCGGCCCGCCAGTCGGCGCACCAGGTGCTCCCCGTGCCCGGCCCACAGCTCCCGCGGCAGGTCCGCGTGGGCGACCTGGCCGCGCGCGTGCACCCCGGCGTCGGTGCGGCCTGCGACGGTCAGCTCGAAGGTCCGCCCGGTGCGGGTGACGACCCCCAGGGCGTCCTCGATCTCCTGCTGGACGGTGCGGCGTCCGCCCGGCTGCCGCGCCCACCCGGAGAAGTCGGTGCCGGCGTACGAGATGTCCAGGCGGACCCGCACGGTACCGGGGGGCGGGGCGAACCGATCGGTGGAGGGG
>NZ_VKHT01001436.1 GCF_014141535.1 Streptomyces alkaliphilus
CGTCCCCGCCGTCGGAGGCGTCCGCCCCGGGGGCACCCCCGGACGACTCCGGGGGTATCGGCGGGACCGGGACGCCCGATGGTGCCCGGCTCTTCTCGACCGACGTGGCGGATGCGCTGCGTCTGCTGGTGTCCCTGCCGGCCGGGCAGGTGGCGGTGACCCGGCGGGCGCTTCCCTTTCTCCTCTCCGCCGAGCACCTGGTGACCGGGGAGGGGGTGTTGCTGCGGATGGCCGACGGTGAGGAGGTGCCCTCCGGCGCGGATGGCGGCGTGGTGGCCTACCGCGCGGTGGCCGGGCCGGGGCCCGCCGGTGGGCCCCGCAGCGTGCAGGTGATCGGGACGGCCCGCCGGGCGGTGCCGGAGCCCGCCGAGCGGGCGGCCTTCGGGCGTCCCCCGACCGCGGACGGCTCTTCCCCCGCGCCCGACGCCCTCCCGGGGCACGCCTCCGCCGGGCCCGGCGCGCATGTCGACCCCGACACCGCCGTCTACCTGCGCCTGCTCCCGCACCTGGTCGAGGTGCGGGGCGGGACCGGCGCGACACGACACGTCCCCCGGACCACCCCGCCCGTTCAGGCGCGGAACGCCTCCCGCACCGCCGCCGTGTTCCGGCACCACCAGGGCACCAGCGCGGAGGTGGCGGGGAACTGCGGATCGACCCGGGGGTCCTCCCGCTCGTAGTGCCACCGCAGGATCCAGAAGTCGTTGAGCCGTTCCCACCACACCCGGTGCGCGCCGGCCGCCAGTTCCTCGCCGTCCACCCCGGCGGCGGCACGATAGCCGCGGGCGTAGGCCCGGACGCGGGTCAGGTCGAGCCGGCCGTCGGGGAGCAGGAAGAAGATCGCGGCGGCCCGGACCACCTCCTCGGCCCGCGGCCGGACGGCCAGCCGATCCCAGTCGAGCACCGCGAGGGCCTCCCGCGCGGGGGGCCCTTCGCCACCGGTCG
>NZ_VKHT01001437.1 GCF_014141535.1 Streptomyces alkaliphilus
GGCCCACTCCCGGCCGGGGGCGGCGGGCGCCTCAGCCGCCGTCCGTGGCGCCCGGTTCCGGCTCGGCGTCCGCGCCGCCGCCGGCCCCCCGCTGCCGCTCGGCGATCAGTGCCTCGGCGGAGGCCGACGCCTGGCTCTCACCGCGCTGCACGATCCGGGTGTAGGCGTGCTCGTTGCCGTCCCGGGCGGCCCGCTGGGCGGGGGTGTCCTCGCCGGAGTCGGGGGTGTTGTCCAGGTTCCCGGCGATGGTGAAGTACACGTACCGGCCCAGTTGGCTGCGGGTGATGCGACACCCGCCGCGCTGACAGAAGGCGGCGCCGCCCTCGCCGATCAGCGGTGTGATGGAGCCCTCGGCGGTCTCCTTGGCGGCGGCGGCCTCCTCCTCACCGGGGAACTGCGCCACCCCGATGGTCACCGCCACCCCCTCGGAGGTGTACGTCGCGCGGACCAGCGCGAGGCAGCCGTGCGCGGTGAGCGCGGCGGACGGGTCGGGGCCCGCCGTGGCCGCGCACGCGTCGGTGCCCTCGACGGTGTCGGCGGCCACCCGGAGGTACTCGCGGTCCTCGACCCGCATCGTCTCGCCGGCGAAGAAGGCGTCGGAGGTGAAGGGCGCCAGGTCCTTCTCCGGGTCGGTGACGAACTCCCGGGGCTTGGGCGGGGGCGGCAGGCTGGTCTCGGAGAAGGTCGGCTCGGGCTGCGCGTCGGGGGAGGACCCCCCGGCGGCGTCCAGGGCGTTGCCGCCCCGGTCGGCGGGCGCGTCGGAGCCGCCCCCGTTGCCCTGCTGCACGATGGCGAGTGCCACCACGGTGCCGACCAGCACGGTGGCCAGGGCGCCGCCACCGACCACCAGCCACCGTCGGCGTCGCCGGTCGCGTTCGGCGTCCGCGGCCAGCGCGCTCCAGTCCGGGGCCGGCGCACCGCCCCCGCCTCCCCACTGCGGG
>NZ_VKHT01001438.1 GCF_014141535.1 Streptomyces alkaliphilus
GGCCAAACCCACGATCATCGCGGCCGCACTCAAGCGGGCCATGGCCCGACCCTCCGGCAACTGGTACGTCGTCGCCGCCTCCCGCGACATCCCCTCCGACCGTCCCCTGGGCCGCACGGTTTCCGGCACCGAACTGGTGGTGTGGCGCACCGCCGACGGACGGATCGTCGCGGGTCCCGGCACCTGCCCCCACCTCGGTGCCCCGTTGAAGGACAGCCCCGTGCGCTGCGGCACCCTGATCTGCCACTGGCACGGTCTCGCCCTCGAAGGTGAGGCCTACGCGGGCTGGGAGCCCGTACCCGTACACGACGACGGTGTCCTGGTATGGGTTCGACTGGACGCGGTCGGAGGTGAGAAACCCCTCGACACCCCGGTCGTCCCCACTCGCCCCGATTCGGCCGGAGCCCTCGACGCCGTCTACACCGGCTTCGGCACCTGCGAACCGCAGGACGTGATCGCCAACCGTCTCGACCCCTGGCACGGTGCCTGGTTCCACCCGTACTCCTTCGTCGACCTCATGGTCAATCGAGCCCCCGAGGAGGGAGAGGAGAACGGGGACGGCTTCGTCGTCGATGTCTCCTTCAAACTCGCGGGTCGTGTCGTCGTCCCCGTTCGGGCCGTGTTCACCGCCCCCGAACCCCGCACCGTCGTCATGCACATCGTCGAGGGGGAGGGAGAGGGCTCGGTCGTCGAGACCCATGCCACCCCCGTCGGTCTCGATGCCCGTGGGTGCCCGCGCACCGCCGTGGTGGAGGCCGTCGTCTGCGCCTCCGAACGGCCCGGTTTCGCCACCGCCCGGGCCGCGGCGCCCCTGATGCGCCCCCTCATGCGCGCGGCCGCCGGTCGCCTGTGGCGGGACGACCTCGCCTACGCCGAACGCCGCTGGATCCTGCGGTCCTCCGGCCGCTTCCCGGGCTGACCTCCGAACCCTCCCACCCCG
>NZ_VKHT01001439.1 GCF_014141535.1 Streptomyces alkaliphilus
CCGTCGGGGCGCTCGTCGGCCGGGTCCGGGTTCCCCTCATGCCCGTCCCCCTCGCCCTCGGGCCCCTCGGGGGACCGTTCGGGGTCCTCCGGCTCCCCGGCGCTCCCGGCTCCATCGGAGGTCCCCCTCGGGCCACCGGCCGCGGGAGTCCCCGGCCGGGCCTCCCCCGTGCGGGGGACATCGGCGCCGGCGCCGTCCCCGTCCCCTCCGTCGGTGGGGGAAGCGACCAGCGCCTCGGCGAAGCGGTCCAGGAGGCGTCGGGCGGCGGACTCCCGCTGCCCGGGTTCGATGTCCGCGAGACGTCCCCCCGCCCGGACGGTTCCGCTGAAGACGAGGGTGGTTCCGGTGTCGTCGGCGGCCGAGCGGGGCACCACCTCCAGCGTCAGCCGGACCTCGCCGTCACCGCGCGCCTCGACACCCTCGGCGGTGACGATGAACCCCTCCCCCCGCTCCACGGCGACCAGGGTGCCGCGGTAGGTGATGGTGGAGCCCCCGACGCGGACCCGCAGGCGCCCGCCGGGGGTGCCGGGCGCGGAGTCGGGATCGGGGTGGAACCCCGGGACACGGGTCAGGGCGCGGGCCGGGTCGGCGAGCGCGGCCCGCACATCCGCGGCGGAATACGGGATGTACACCTCGTGCTCCATGGGCCGGAGCCTACCCACCCGGAGGGGGACATTCCCCGGATCCACCACCCGGCGGGCGGGTCCCCTCCGGTACCCCGAACGGCCCCGTGCCGGCCGGTATCGGTCCCGGGGCGCCGCTCCCGGGCCGCGGGCCCCGCCGGGGACCCCGGGCGGCGGGGATCGGAAGGACCCCGGGGGCGGCCCCCGGCGAGGCGGTGGTGACCCGCCCCCGGGTGACGACGACGGCGCCCTCGTCCGGGTAGGTGTGCCAGGTCTCCCACTCCACCCCGCCGGGGCGACGGTGGGCGATCAGGG
>NZ_VKHT01000144.1 GCF_014141535.1 Streptomyces alkaliphilus
GTGCCGCGGGGAGGTCTCGGGAGGGGCGGATGCCGGAACCTCCCGGGGGCCCCGGGAGGCCCGGGCGTCCCGTCCGTGGACCCGGCCGGCCCGAATCCCCCGTTCGAGCCCCGGAGTCGGCGCGGAAGGCGTGAGCGATCCTCCCCCGGGGTAGTGTCACGTGGAGCCCGCGCGGGCCCCGGTTCCCGACCGTTCCCGACCGACCCCGCCGTCGCCGTTCCGGTCGTCGGTCCTCACTTCCCGAGGCCGCGCCGCCCCCCGGTTCCCGGCGGGGGATTCCCGGGCCCCCTTCCGCGTGCCCGGTTGTTTTGACCCGGGCCGTTGCGCTCGGTACGCTCTGTCCTTGTGCCCGGGGTGTCCCCTGCGCGCCCCCGATCACCGGTCGATGAGCGATCCGATGAGGCGGTGCGGCCGCGGAGGGCTCCGGAACCTGCTTTTCGCCCCCACGGGGGGATGCGCAGTCTTCGACACGCCCGACCGCGTGGGTCGGATGCGTGGTCCGGGTTAGTTTCACCAGACGGCACACAGAAACCGGAGAAACCGTGCCAACGATCCAGCAGTTGGTCCGCAAGGGCCGGCAGGACAAGGCCGAGAAGAACAAGACGCTGGCGCTCGACGGTTCGCCGCAGCGCCGCGGCACCTGCACGCGCGTCTTCACGACCACTCCCAAGAAGCCGAACTCGGCCCTGCGCAAGGTGGCTCGTGTCCGCCTGACCAGCGGGATCGAGGTCACGGCCTACATTCCGGGTGAGGGCCACAACCTCCAGGAGCACTCCATCGTGCTCGTGCGCGGTGGCCGGGTCCGGGACCTCCCGGGTGTTCGCTACAAGATCATCCGCGGTTCCCTGGACACCCAGGGCGTCCGCAACCGCAAGCAGGCCCGCAGCCGCTACGGCGCCAAGAAGGAGAAGTAAGCCATGCCACGCAAGGGCCCCGCCCCGAAGCGTCCGGTGCACATCGACCCGGTCTACGGCTCTCCTCTGGTGACCTCGCTCATCAACAAGGTGCTGCTGCACGGCAAGCGCTCCACCGCCGAGCGCATCGTCTACGGCGCCCTGGAGGGCCTGCGGGAGAAGACCGGCAACGACCCGGTCGTCACCCTCAAGCGCGCGCTGGACAACGTCAAGCCGACCCTCGAGGTCCGCTCCCGGCGTGTCGGTGGCGCCACCTACCAGGTGCCGGTCGAGGTTCGTCCCGGACGTTCCTCCACCCTCGCGCTGCGCTGGCTGGTCGGCTACTCCCGCGCCCGTCGCGAGAAGACCATGACCGAGCGTCTGATGAACGAGCTGCTGGACGCCTCCAACGGCCTCGGCGCCTCGGTCAAGAAGCGTGAGGACACGCACAAGATGGCCGAGTCCAACAAGGCCTTCGCGCACTACCGCTGGTAGTCGCCGGCCCACCGAGACCGAGAGAAGACTGAAGCCTCATGGCTACCACTTCGCTTGACCTGGCCAGGGTTCGCAACATCGGGATCATGGCCCACATCGACGCGGGCAAGACGACCACCACCGAGCGGATCCTGTACTACACGGGTGTCAGCTACAAGATCGGTGAGGTCCACGACGGCGCGGCGACGATGGACTGGATGGCGCAGGAGCAGGAGCGCGGCATCACCATCACCTCCGCGGCGACGACCTGTCACTGGCCGCTGGAGGACGTCGACCACACCATCAACATCATCGACACCCCCGGGCACGTGGACTTCACCGTCGAGGTGGAGCGGTCCCTGCGCGTGCTCGACGGTGCCGTGACGGTGTTCGACGGCGTGGCGGGTGTCGAGCCGCAGTCCGAGACCGTCTGGCGCCAGGCGGACCGGTACGGCGTGCCGCGCATCTGCTTCGTCAACAAGCTCGACCGCACCGGCGCGGACTTCCTGCGCTGCGTGAGCATGATCGTGGACCGGCTCAACGCCACCCCGCTGGTCATGCAGCTCCCGATCGGCGCCGAGGGCGGCTTCAAGGGCGTCATCGACCTGGTCCGGATGAAGGCCCTGGTCTGGTCCGAGGACACCAAGCTCGGTGAGATGTACGACATCGTCGACATCCCCGCCGACCTGCGGGAGCAGGCCGACGAGTACCGGGCCAAGCTGGTCGAGGGCGTCTCCGAGAACGACGACGAGATGATGGAGCTCTTCCTCGAGGGCGAGGAGCCCACCGAGGAGCAGCTCTACGCCGCCATCCGGCGCATCACCCTCGCCTCCACCGGTGCCGACGGCGCGACCATCACCCCGGTGTTCTGCGGTACCGCGTTCAAGAACAAGGGCGTGCAGCCCCTGCTCGACGCGGTCGTGCGGTACCTGCCCTCCCCGCTGGACGTCGAGGCCATCGAGGGCCAGGACGTCAAGGACAGCGAGAAGGTCATCGCCCGCAAGCCTTCCGAGGACGAGCCGATGTCCGCGCTCGCCTTCAAGATCATGAGCGACCCCCACCTGGGCAAGCTCACCTTCATCCGGATCTACTCCGGTGTGCTGGAGTCCGGCACCCAGGTGCTGAACTCGGTGAAGGGTCGGAAGGAGCGGATCGGCAAGATCTACCGGATGCACGCCAACAAGCGTGAGGAGATCAGCCGTGTGGGTGCCGGTGACATCGTCGCCGTCATGGGTCTGAAGCAGACCACCACCGGTGAGACCCTCAGCGACTCGGCGAACCCGGTGATCCTCGAGTCGATGGAGTTCCCGAACCCCGTCATCGAGGTCGCGATCGAGCCCAAGTCCAAGGGCGACCAGGAGAAGCTGGGCGTCGCGATCCAGCGGCTGGCCGAGGAGGACCCGTCCTTCCAGGTCAAGACCGACGAGGAGACCGGCCAGACCATCATCTCCGGCATGGGTGAACTCCACCTCGACGTTCTGGTCGACCGCATGCGGCGGGAGTTCAAGGTCGAGGCGAACGTCGGCAAGCCGCAGGTCGCCTACCGCGAGACCCTGCGTCGGGCCGTCGAGAAGATCGACTACACCCACAAGAAGCAGACCGGTGGTTCCGGTCAGTTCGCGAAGGTGCAGATCGCCCTGGAGCCTCTCGAGGGCGGCGGCTACGAGTTCGAGAACAAGGTCACCGGTGGCCGCATCCCCAAGGAGTACATCCCCTCGGTGGACGCCGGTTGCCAGGAGGCGATGGAATTCGGCGTGCTCGCCGGGTACCCGCTGACCGGTGTGAAGGTGACCCTGCTCGACGGCGCGTACCACGACGTCGACTCCTCCGAGATGGCGTTCAAGATCGCCGGTTCCATGGTCTTCAAGGAGGCCGCCCGCAAGGCCAGCCCGGCCCTGCTGGAGCCGCTGATGGCGGTCGAGGTCACCACGCCCGAGGACTACATGGGCGATGTGATCGGCGACATCAACTCCCGCCGGGGCCAGGTCCAGGCGATGGAGGACCGCAGCGGCGCCAAGGTCGTCAAGGCCCTGGTCCCGCTGTCGGAGATGTTCGGCTACGTGGGTGACCTGCGCAGCAAGACCTCCGGTCGCGCGAGTTACAGCATGCAGTTCGACTCCTACGGCGAGGTTCCCAAGAACGTCGCCGAGGAAATCATCGCGAAGGCCAAGGGCGAGTAATTCCGGATCATCCGGAGTCACTCACCCATTAAGCTGGAGCAAAACGGCAAACGGGGGCGTTCCGCCCCGGTCGCCGGCCCCCACCCGGGGTCCGGTGACCGGGGGTCCGCCGCCCCCCACCGGCCGACCCGAAGCGAAACGGTCCAGGGTGTCCCCCGCGGGGTCCCGGCCGGTTCGGTACGACCACCTGCAACCCGCTCCGCGCCGTGCGGAGGGGCGTACAGCACCAGTCCACAGGAGGACCCCAGTGGCGAAGGCGAAGTTCGAGCGGACTAAGCCGCACGTCAACATCGGCACCATCGGTCACATCGACCACGGTAAGACCACCCTTACCGCGGCGATCACCAAGGTGCTGCACGACGCGTACCCCGACCTGAACGAGGCCTCGGCCTTCGACCAGATCGACAAGGCTCCCGAGGAGCGCCAGCGCGGTATCACCATCTCCATCGCGCACGTCGAGTACCAGACGGAGAGCCGTCACTACGCCCACGTCGACTGCCCGGGTCACGCGGACTACATCAAGAACATGATCACCGGTGCCGCCCAGATGGACGGTGCCATCCTCGTGGTCGCCGCCACCGACGGTCCGATGCCGCAGACCAAGGAGCACGTCCTCCTGGCCCGTCAGGTCGGCGTCCCCTACATCGTCGTCGCCCTGAACAAGGCCGACATGGTGGACGACGAGGAGATCATGGAGCTCGTCGAGCTCGAGGTCCGTGAGCTGCTCTCCGAGTACGAGTTCCCGGGCGACGACGTGCCGGTCGTCAAGGTCTCCGCGCTCAAGGCCCTCGAGGGTGACCAGGAGTGGGGCAAGAGCGTCCTCGAGCTGATGAAGGCCGTGGACGAGTCCATCCCGCAGCCCGAGCGCGACGTGGACAAGCCGTTCCTCATGCCGATCGAGGATGTCTTCACCATCACCGGTCGCGGTACGGTCGTCACCGGCCGTATCGAGCGTGGTGTCCTGAAGGTCAACGAGACCGTGGACATCATCGGCATCAAGGAGGAGAAGACCACCACCACGGTGACCGGGATCGAGATGTTCCGGAAGCTGCTGGACGAGGGTCAGGCCGGTGAGAACGTCGGTCTGCTGCTCCGCGGCATCAAGCGCGAGGACGTCGAGCGCGGCCAGGTCGTCATCAAGCCGGGCTCGGTCACCCCGCACATCGAGTTCGAGGCCCAGGCCTACATCCTGTCGAAGGACGAGGGTGGTCGCCACACCCCGTTCTTCAACAACTACCGTCCGCAGTTCTACTTCCGGACCACCGACGTGACCGGCGTGGTGCACCTCCCCGAGGGCACCGAGATGGTCATGCCGGGCGACAACACCGAGATGCGCGTTGAGCTGATCCAGCCCATCGCCATGGAGGAGGGCCTGAAGTTCGCCATCCGCGAGGGTGGCCGGACCGTGGGCGCCGGCCAGGTCACCAAGATCCTCAAGTGATCCTCGGCTGACCGGCCGCTCCGCACCGGAGCACCGCGCGAGCCCCCCGCACCGCCCATCCCGGCGGCGCGGGGGGCTCCGTCGTGTTCCGGCGCGGGGAGCCGGACTCCGACCGGCCGGGGGCGGGAGGCGTCCCGCGTCCAGGCGCGAGGGCCGACCGGTCGGGCCGATGGTCCCGGCCGGTCCTTCCCGCCGTTCGTCGTCCGCTCGGCGCGCCGTCCGCCCGTTCGGCGCGGACCCGACGACCGTTCGGCGCACCCCACCGGCGCTGGGCGATCGAGTCGGTACGGGGCGGTGCGGTGGGGGAGTGACCTTCCTTACATTCCCCGCACGCCCCGGGCGTTCACCCGGCGGAAACACAACGCACTCCTGGAGCCGGTCATGACGACGACGCATACCGCCCCCGAGGCCACCGACCCACCACCGGGCGGCGACCTGAGGTCCCGCTCGGTCACGATGCACGAGGACCCCCGCTTCATCGACCTGCGGTGCCGACTGGTGCGGTTCGTCGCCCCGATGAGCATCGCCTTCATGGCGTGGTACCTGCTGTACGTGATCATGTCCGCCTTCGCGCGCGACGTGCTCGCCGTCACGGTGGTGGGGAACGTCAACCTCGCCCTGGTCTTCGGGGTGTTGCAGTTCGTCACCACCTTCGGCATCGCCGTGTGGTACGCCCGCTACGCCGGTCGCCGCCTCGACCCGCTCGCCGACGAACTGCGCGGGGAGCTGGAGGCCGGCCCGGCCGGGGCCGCGGACGGCGCCGAGCGCGGCCCCGGCACCGACACCGGCACCGCCGCGCGGTCCACCGACTCCGGGGAGGCCCGCCCGTGAACGGCGTCCAGATCGCGCAGGCCGGCGAGGGTCGGCTGATCACCGTCCTGCTCTTCACCCTCATGATCGCCCTGACCCTGGGCATCACCCTGTGGGCCAGCCGACAGGTCAAGTCCGCCACCGACTTCCACTCCGGCGGGCGCGGCTTCTCCGGCATGCAGAACGGCTTCGCCATCGGCAGCGACTACATGTCGGCCGCCTCCTTCCTCGGCATCGCCGGCATGATCGCCCTCTTCGGCTACGACGGGTTCCTCTACTCCATCGGCTTCCTCGTCGCCTGGCTGGTGGCGCTCCTGCTCGTCGCCGAACTGCTGCGGAACTCCGGCCGCTACACCATGGCGGACGTGCTCTCCTACCGGATGCGGCAGCGCCCGGTGCGGACCGCCGCCTCGGTCTCCACCCTCACCGTCTCGATCTTCTACCTGTTGGCGCAGATGGTCGGCGCCGGTGCCCTGATCGCCCTCCTGCTCGGCATCCAGCCCGGTGAGACCTACCTCGGCATGAGCGCCGAGACCGCCAAGATCGCGGGCATCGTGGTGGTCGGCATCCTGATGATCGTCTACGTGACCTTCGGCGGCATGAAGGGCACCACCTGGGTGCAGATCGTCAAGGCGGTCATGCTCATGGGCGGCGCCGCCCTGCTGACCGTGATGGTGCTCGCCGTCTACGGCTTCAACTTCGGCGCCCTGATGAGCGACGCGGCGCAGGCCAGCGGGGTCGGCAGTTCCTTCCTGGAACCCGGCCAGCGGTACGGCGTCGAGGTCGCCGGCGACGCCTGGCAGACCATGGTCAACAAGCTGGACCTGATCAGCCTCGGTCTCGCGCTGGTGCTGGGCACCGCCGGCCTGCCGCACATCCTGATCCGCTTCTACACCGTCCCGGACTCCAAGGCGGCCCGGAAGTCGGTCAACTGGGGCATCGGCCTCATCGGCTCCTTCTACCTGATGACCCTGGTGCTGGGCTTCGGCGCCGCCGCCCTGGTCGGCCGGGACGCCATCGTCGCCCAGAACGCGGCCGGCAACACCGCCGCCCCGCAGCTGGCCGAGGAGGTCGGTGTCCACTTCGGCGGCAACCTGCTGGGCGCGATCATGCTGGCGCTCATCGCCGCCGTCGCCTTCGCCGCGATCCTGTCCACCGTCGCCGGCCTGACCATCGCCTCCTCGTCCTCCCTCGCCCACGACCTGTACAACAACGTGATCCGGCGCGGGAAGGCGAGTGAGAAGGAGGAGATCAAGGTCGCGCGGCTGGCCGCCTTCGGCGTCGGCGTCGCCGCGATCGTTCTGGCGATCTTCGCGCAGAACCTCAACGTGGCCTTCCTGGTGGCCCTGGCCTTCGCCATCGCCGCCTCGGCCAACCTGCCCACGGTGCTGCTGAGCCTGTTCTGGAAGCGGTTCAACACCACGGGCGCCCTGGCGGGCATCTACGGCGGCCTGGCGAGCGCGCTGATCCTGGTGTTCTTCTCACCGGTGGTCTCCGGCAAGGTGAACGCCGAGGGAGACAGCCTCTCCCTCTTCCCCGCCGGTGTGGACTTCTCCTGGTTCCCGCTGGAGAACCCCGGCCTGGTCTCCATCCCCCTCGGCCTGCTGTGCGCGGTGGTCGGCACCCTCCTGTCCAAGGAGACCGACCCCGAGCGCTTCGCCGAACTCCAGGTCCGCGCCCTCACCGGCGCCGGCGCGGAGGGGGCCGCCAAGCACTGAGGACCTCGCCCCCGGGGCGGGCGGCCCCGCCGGGCCGCCCGTCCCCCGACGGGAGCGCCGGGGTCCGGAAGGGCGAAGACCCCTCGCCGTCCGTACCCCCA
>NZ_VKHT01001440.1 GCF_014141535.1 Streptomyces alkaliphilus
ACCGGGGAGGGGCGGGCCCGGAGCGGAAAGCGGCCCCGGCGCTCCGACCGGCCCCTTCCCGGTGGGCCTCCGACGGGTTCCCGGTGAGTGCCCGACGGGGCCGGGTCAGCCCACCGACTCCAGGTCCACCACCACCGGGGCGTGGTCCGAGGCCCCCTTCCCCTTGCGTTCCTCCCGGTCCACGTGGGCGTCCCGCACCGCGTCCGCGAAGGCGGCGTTGCCGTACACCAGGTCGATCCGCATGCCCTTGTTCTTCGGGAAGGCCAACTGCCGGTAATCCCAGTAGGTGAAGGGGTGGTCGTACTTCAGCGGTCGGGGCAGCACGTCCCGCAGTCCCGTCCCGCGCAGATCCGCCAGCGCCGCCCGCTCGGCCTCGGTCACGTGGGTCGAGGTCCCGGTGAAGACGCCGATGTCCCACACGTCCTCGTCGGTGGGGGCGACGTTGAAGTCGCCGAGGACGGCGAACGGCCGCTCGCCGGCCGCGTCCTCCACCACCGCTCCGCGCAGCGCCGCCAGCCACTTCAACTTGTAGGCGTAATGGGGGTGTTCGACGTCCCGGCCATTGGGCACGTACACCGACCACACCTTGACCCCACCGCAGACCGCCGCCACCGCGCGCGGCTCCACCACCCCCTCGTACCCCGGGGCCCCGGGCAGTTCGAGTACCGGGTCCTCCAGACCCACCCGGGAGAGCACCGCCACACCGTTCCAGCGCCCGGTCCCCGCCACCACGGCCTCGTACCCGGCCTCGCGCAGCCGCTCCGCCGGGAAGGCGGCCAGGTCGCACTTGAGCTCCTGGAGACAGAGCACATCGGTGCCGCTGCGCTCCAGCCAGGCCACCAGACGTTCCAGACGGACGGTGACGGAGTTGACGTTCCAGGTGGCGATGCGCATCGGTGCTCCGGGCGTGGTGGAAGTGGTCGGATGGGTACGGGGG
>NZ_VKHT01001441.1 GCF_014141535.1 Streptomyces alkaliphilus
GGGGTGAGGTGACCGTGACCGGTCGGCTGATGATCGACGAGACCCCCGAGCGCACCGGCATCCGTGATCGCTCCGGCCTCCCCGAGGGCATGGTCATGATGGTCAACAGCGAACAGCGGGCGGCCGAGCTGGGACGCCCCGTACTGGGTGGCCATCTGGAGTTGACGGGGATCGACCCGGCCCTCCCGGAGGACGCCGCGGCGCCCCGCCCGCTGCCCACCCCGAACCACACCGGCATCGGGGCCCACCTCGCCTATGCCTTCCAGTGGTGGCTGTTCGCCGCTTTCGTCCCGGTGGGATGGGTGATCCTGTTCCGTCGCGAACTGCGGGACCGTCGGACGGGTGGTCCCCGGGGCCCCGGCAGTGGAGAAAGCCGGACCGTCGGTCCGTCGTCCGGGCCCGGCGGGCCGAACGACGGACCGGGGGAACGGGCCGGACAGCCGGCCGGGGCGGGGAGCCGGAGCGGGAACGACGGGAACTGAGCCCGGTCGGCCCCGCCCGGCGGGTACCGCGGCCCGTGGAGCGGTCCCCTCACTCCACCCGGTCGGCGGCGTGTCTGGTGGAGCGCACCCGCAGGTCGGCGGTGAGGTCTCTCCGGCCGGTGGAACTCCGGACGTGTTCGAGCGTCTCGGTGCGGAACCGACGGACCACCTCGCCGGGGCGGGCGCCGGCCTCCAGGACCATGCCGGCCCGAAGTCGGGGCCCGTGTCGACCGCCCTCCAGTGCCACCCGGGCCCGTTCGACACCGGGGAGGGACTCGATCTCCTCGGTCACCGCCTCTTCCAGGGCCGCTCCGCGCAGCACCGTGACCCGGTCCTCGTCGAGGGAGAGTTCCCGGCGGCGCCCGCGTCGGAGCTGCGCCAGGGCCCACCAGGCGGTCAGCAGTACCAGCAGGGCGAGCACGCCGATCACCACGGGCCACCACCACCCCTCCCC
>NZ_VKHT01001442.1 GCF_014141535.1 Streptomyces alkaliphilus
GTCCCGAACCCCCTCCGGTCGGGCCCCGGCCCGACCGGAGGGGGTTCGGGACGACCCGTCGCCCGCTCGGGCCGGGCCGCCGGATTTCCCGGCGGCCCGGCGGCCCCGGGGGCGGTGCGGGCCGGGCGGACCCGGTCCCCACCGCCCCCGGGCAGCGGCGCCGGGAGCGCTCACGCCGTGAGCACGTCCGGCCGCACCGAGGTGAAGACGGCGGGCTCCGCGTCGGGGCCGCCGGTCACCCGTACGCCGGCCCCCACCGCGTCCAGGACGTACGCCTGGGCCTCGCCCACGTGGAAGTACATCCCGCGCAGGGTCAGCGAGCCCTCGCGCACCGCCCGTGCGACGCACTCGTGCCGGCTGAGGTGTTCCACCTGCTGCAGGACGTTGGTCAGGCACAACGCCTCCACCCCGTCCGAGGCCGGGCGGGCGTCCAGCCGGGGCGCCGCGCCCCCGGCCGCCTCGAGCCGCTCCAGCGAGGCGCGGCCGTGGCGCAGCCAGCGGTCCAGCGGGCCGGCGCCGCCCTGCCCGGTGCCCGAGGTGCGCAGGGCCTGCATCGCCCCGCACCCGGAGTGGCCGCAGACGGTGATCGAGCGCACCCGCAGGACCGTGACCGCGTACTCGATGGCCGCCGCCACGGAGGTGTCGCCCTCCTCGGTGCCGGGCACCGGCACCAGGTTGCCGACGTTCCGCACGGTGAACAGCGACCCCGGCCCGCTGGAGGTGATCATGCTGGTCACCAGGCGGGAGTCGGCGCAGGTCAGGAAGAGTTGACCGGGTCGCTGCCCCTCGCGGGCCAGCCTCGCCAGCTCGTCGCGGACCAGGGGGGCGGTGTGGGACTGGAAGGTGCGCAATCCGCTGAGCAGCTCGTCCACCGTGTCGGGCACCGCCGACGGGGCCGGCACGACCCCGGGGGCGGTGGGAGTGGGAGATGCCG
>NZ_VKHT01001443.1 GCF_014141535.1 Streptomyces alkaliphilus
CCTGACGCCCACTCCCGGTGCCCGGCTGCCGGGAAGGGGCGGCCGGGCACCGGGAGTGGGCGTCAGGCGGGGACGGGTTCGCGCAGTTCGCCATAGCGGGCGGTGACCCAGCCGACCGACCAGCCGCACAGGTCGGCGGCCTGCCGGATCGACAAACCGGCGTGGTGGGCGTCGGCCACGGTCCGCCGGGCCACCTCCTCGGACTGCTTGACCGGGGCGGGGCCGGCGGCCAGCAGCTCAGCGCGGCGCCGCTCGATCGCCTCGGCGCGCTCGCGTTCCCGTCGGGCGGCCTCGGCCCGCTCCGCCTCGGCCCGGCGACGCCGCCGCTCTGCCTCGGCCTCTTCCAGACGACGCCGTTCGGCCTCGGCGGCCCGCCGGCGTTCGGCCTCGCGGCGTTCACGCTCGACCCGTTCGGCCTCCGCCCGGCGGGCGGCCTCCCGCTCGGCCTGCTCGCGCTGTTCACGCTCGCGGCGCCGGCGTTCGCGTTCGGCGCTCTCCTGTTCACGGATCCGCTGCTCGTGTTCAAGGCGCAGCCGCTCGCGTTCACGCTCCGCCTGTGCCTGTTCACGGGCCAGCGCGGCGGCGTGCTCGCGTTCCTCGCGGGCCAGCCGCGCGGCGTGCTCGCGGTCCTCCCGCTCCCGGCGTTCGGCCCGCTCTGCGGCGGCTTCGCGTTCGGCGCGCTCACGCTGTTCACGCTCGATCCGGGCCCGTTCACGGGCCGCCTTCTCCGCCATCTCCTCGGCGCGTTTGGCGGCAACGGCGGCGGCCAGGGCACGGCGGTAGGCCAACCCGGCCTCGGAGGCGACGATCAGCAGCAGCGGCGCCACCGAGTGCACCGCCACCCCCACCCAGTCCGATTTCAGGGCCGAGGCGCCGGTGTTCAGCGCCAGCGTCATCAGGCCGGTCATCCAGCGCAGCAGCACCGGCCAACCC
>NZ_VKHT01001444.1 GCF_014141535.1 Streptomyces alkaliphilus
GGCCCCCTCCCCGGGGAGACGTTACGCTGCCGGACATTACCGACGAGTAGTGTCGGGTGATGCCGACGCGTGACGTTCCGGAGGGGCCATGACCCTGCTCGAGACCAACGGAGTGCGCCTGACCGCGGACGGGGACGCCCCGGCGATCGCCACGGTCACCCTCACCAACGGGGCCAAGCGCAACGCCCAGACCCCCGGCACGTGGAGGGCCCTGGCCGAGGCCGGGCGTCTGCTGCCCGGCTCGGTGCGGGTGGTCGTGCTGCGCGGCGAGGGACCCGCGTTCTCCGCCGGGCTCGACCGTCGGGCCTTCACCCCCGAGGGCATCCCGGGCGAGCTCTCCACCCTGGAACTCGCGCACCGCGACGACGCGGGCATCGACAGCGCCATCGCCTCCTACCAGGAGGCATTCACCTGGTGGCGCCGCAACGACCTGGTCAGTGTCGCCGCGGTTCACGGTCACGCCATCGGCGCCGGTTTCCAACTGGCCCTCGCGTGTGACCTGAGGATCTGCGCCCGGGACACGCGCTTCGTCATGGCCGAGACCTCCCTCGGGCTGGTCCCCGACCTGGCCGGCACCAAGCCCCTGGTCGACGCGGTCGGCTACGCCCGTGCGCTGGAGATCTGCGTGACCGGCCGCTCGATCGGCGCGGAGGAGGCCGAGCGGATCGGCCTGGCCAACCTCGTGGTGCCCGGGGCCGAACTCGATGGTGCGATCGCCGACCTCACCGCCGCGCTCCTCGCCGCGCCCCGGGACGCCGTGATCGAGACCAAGGCGCTGCTGCGCGGCGCCGCGGGTCGGGACCACGACGAGCAGCGTGCCGCCGAACGGGCGGCGCAGACCCGCCGTCTGCGGGATCTGGTCGGCCTGGCCGACTGAGCGGGATCCCCCGGACCACGGGGGCGGGAAACGCCGGACGGGGGACGGCCGGCG
>NZ_VKHT01001445.1 GCF_014141535.1 Streptomyces alkaliphilus
GTTCCGGGGCCGTGGAGGAGGGGGAATCGCCGGTCACCGGGGCATTCCAGCACGGCCCATGTGACCCGGCATCCCGTTTTCGGGTCCGCCGCTCGGCGAGGGTCCGGGCCCGGAACGACGCCGGGCGGCCGGGCGGCCGGGCGGCCGGCTCAGTCGCCGTGGTGGAGCCGGTGGGTGTCGATGAGTTGCACGCCGGGGTCCCCCTCCGCGCGGCGCCGCAGGTCGTCGGTGAAGCCGGCGCCGCCGAAGCAGAACAGGCGGGTCTCCCCCACCCGCACGTCGCTCCGGGCCCGCAGCAGTTCCCGGATGTGTTCGAGCCGTTCCAGGTGGCCGAGCCCCAGCGGCTCGTTCCACTTGGCCTCCCCGATGGCCAGCAGCTTCTCCCGGTCCTCCCCGTCCCGGCCGAAGGCGGCCACATCCACCTCGCGAGTGATGCGGGCGGCGGGGTCGTTGACGGTGCCGGCGGCGACCCGGGAGGGGTGGCCCCCGCAGGTCTCCGGGGACGCGTACCAGCGGGTCCACTCCCGGCACAGGGCCTCGAAGTGCGGTCCCACGACCTTGCTGCGGAAGGCGGGGCGCAGGCGCTCCCAGACCCGGGCCGCGCGTCCGGGACGTTCGAGTTCGCCCCAGGCCGGTCGCATGACGGCGTGGTGGAAGGTGATGAGGGGTTCGGTGATGCGGTAGGTGGAGCGGTTGCGCCGGAAGGCGTCGGGTTCGCGGCCGATGAGGCCGACATCCTCCAGTACGCCGAGCGGGTGGGCGAGGTCGGTGGACTTGCGACCGAGGCGGTTGGCGATGCCGCCGCGCGAGGGGTGGCCGTCGGCGATGGCGCCGAGCACCGAGTGGTACAGGGCGGGGTCGCGGAGGTCGGGTTCCTCGGCCAGCAGGTAGCGGGCCTCGCGGAAGAGGGGCCGGGCGGGGTTGAGGAC
>NZ_VKHT01001446.1 GCF_014141535.1 Streptomyces alkaliphilus
GGGGGCCACCGCCTTCGTCGGGTCCCGGGCTCCGCGTCCGGGGTTCCGCCCGTTGCTCGGCGGCCCGGTGGTCCCTCCCGGGGTCCGGCGCCGGCCGCCGGGGATCGCGGGGGCCCTCACCGGGCGCCCCGGGGGGTCGACCCCGGGGAAGCGGGGCCGGTTCGGTACCCCACCCCCTGGTAGAGGATCGAGGTGTCCCGAACCGGACGCATCCGGACGGTGTCACGCCGACCGGCCAGCCACGCCGGGAGGTCGCGCAGCGTCGGGCGAAGCCCTCGGATGCGCAACCGCACGCCGTGACGGGCGCATTCGCGCCCCAGGTGCTCACGGTTGACGAAGAGCGCGGGGTCGTGCACGCCCCGGGGCGCCATGCGCGGAACCCGCTCCCCGATGTGGACGGCCACCCAGCGGGCGAGTGCCGTGTCGGCGAGGGTGTCCACGATCAGGAGCCCGTCGGGACGCATCAGCCGGCACGCCTCCGCGACCGCCCCGGGGAGGTCCGGTACGTGCTCCAGGATCTCCCCGGCCACCACCACGTCGGCGACACCGTCGGGCAGGGGCACCGCCGTCACGTCGCCCCGCACGGGGAGCACCCCGCGTCCCCGGGCGACGGCCAGTGATCGGGGGGAGAGGTCCACCCCGACGTGGCGGTACCCGTGCCGGCGGAGGTGCGGGGCCAACAGGCCGCCGCCGCATCCCAGATCGACCAGCACGGCCCCGGACCGGGAGGCAGGTGGGACGAGTTCGGCCCGGGCGGCCGCCAGCCAGTGCAGCATCGCGAAGTCCCCGCGCGGATCCCCCCACCGGTCGGCCAACCGCTCGTACAGGGCCGGATCGTTGGGGATCGGGGCGGGGGTCGACGAGCGTCGCGGCAGGAAACGGCGCAGGGCGCCCGGGAGGCCCCGGGCGCCGGATGCGACCCGAGGGG
>NZ_VKHT01001447.1 GCF_014141535.1 Streptomyces alkaliphilus
GTCCCGGCGCCGCGCGCGGGGCCTGCCCACCCCGGCCCTGGTGCCGCCGGACGGGCCGATGCCCCCGGGGGACCCGGGGGCCGGCGCCGGATCACAGGTGCCCCTCGCCCCCGTCGGGCCGCTGCCGGCCGCCGGCCTGTTCGGACCGGACACGGTCTCCTGGCGGGTGCACGCCGACCCCGCCATGGGCCTCGCCGGGCTCCGGGCCCTGCTCCTGCAGGCCCTCCACCCCCTGGCCATGGCGGGGGTCTCCCGCCACTCGACCTACCGCGAGGACCCCTGGGGAAGGCTGTACCGCACCGCGTTCTTCATCGGCGCGGTCACCTACGGGACCGGAGCCGAGGCGCGGGAGGTGATCGAGCGTGTCCGGCGCGTGCACACCTCCGTGCACGGCCTCGACCCCGAGACCGGCCTGCCCTACCACGCGGCCGACCCCGACCTCCTGGTCTGGGTGCACACCAGCGAGGTCTCCTCCTTCCTGGAGGTCACCACCCGCGCGGGTCTGCGCCTGACACCGGCCGAGGCGGACCGGTACCTCGCCGAGCAGGCCGGGGTCGCGCGGCTGGTGGGGGTGCCGGCGGGCCACCCCGTTCCCGGGGACACCGTCGCCCTGGAGCGTTACCTGGAGGACATGCGGGCCGGCGGCACCCTGCGCGCGGGACCGGCCGCCCTGGAAGCGGCCCGCTTCGCCTTCGCGCCCCCGTTGCCGGGGGCCGCCCGGGGGGCCCGCCCGCTGTGGGCCGGGCTCATCCGCCTGGCGGTCGCCCTGCTGCCGCCGTGGGCCCGCCGGATGTACGGGCTGCCGGCCCACCCGGCGGTGGACCGGCTGGCGGACGCCGGGGCCCGGACGATGCGCGGCTTCCTGATCTCACTGCCGCGCCCCCTGCGGGAGGGCCCCCACCTGCGGGCCGCCCGGGACCGCGGGCG
>NZ_VKHT01001448.1 GCF_014141535.1 Streptomyces alkaliphilus
GCGCGGGGGCGCTGGGTGTGGTCGCGGCCCTGGCGGGGCTGCCACTGCCCTGAGCGAGCCCCGGGGCATCGGACCTCCCGGCCCCGGCCCGGCCCGGCCCCGTTCCGGCTTCGTTCCACAGCGTTTCCGGAACTTCCGGAACGATCCGGAACGACGGAAGCCGGGCGCATGTCCCGGACCCCGCCCCCACGCGGTCGGTCCGGCTTTCCGGCGCCCGGCTCCGTCTTTCCCTGCGCGGTTCGGGACCGCGCGCCGATGGCCGTGCGGGGAGGCGGGCCTGGCGCGCGGCCCGCGTGATACCCCCCACGGGACCACGGAACCGCCGGTCGGATGCTCCCCCACCCTGCACTCGCGGGGGCATCACCACGACCCGGCTTCCCTTTCGGCGGTACCGTCGCCCGGGGACCGATCGGCGGGGAAGCCGTCGTCGAGTCTGCCGGAGTGAGTGCGTTCCTCCCAACGGGGGAACGTCTCAGGGACACGTTCAGGTCACCTTGAGTATTAAATCAATTACCTGATGTCATACCCCCGAGTGGCCTCTCCCGGTCATCGAAAAGTCGTCGAACACGTCCGGAAGGGGCCCTCCCACCCCGCCACCGAAAGCCTTTCGGCCCTCTTGTGTCCGGGAGGAACCTCCCCGGGCCCTCCCCGGGGAACTCCGGAGGACCCTCATGGGCACGCTCCCGGGACCCCCTTCGCCCCGGGGAAGACGGCTGGATCCGAACGCTCCGAGCGCCGCGGGGAACTTTGATCGCCCCCCGGTGACAACCCGCTCCCCTTTCCCCGCCACCGAAGCCACCCGAACGGCGGTACCGAATCCGCGCCGGTGCCGGGCCTCCCGGTTCTACGCCTCCGGGGCCGCGGCACGGACCGCCGCCGCCAGGGGCGCCAGTCGCGCCGCGTCCACCCGACAGCAGCCCCCGATC
>NZ_VKHT01001449.1 GCF_014141535.1 Streptomyces alkaliphilus
GCCCCGAGGAGCCCCCCGCCGGCTCCGGCGTGCCGTCGGCGGCCGGCGAGCGCCCCGCCGCCGCGCCCGGCGAGCCCTTCCGCACCCGGGCCCTGACCGTGCCGGGGCTCGGGGAGGGGGCCGCGGGTCGCCGTTCCCGTGCCCGGACCGCGCAGGGACGGGCCACCGGCTCGCGACGTCCCCGGGAGGGCACCGGTGGCGGGCTGCACCTGACCGCCACCGTGCGGGCCGCCGCCCCGCACCAGCGGGCCCGCGGCCGCTCGGGCCCGGGACTGATCGTGCGCCGCGACGACCTGCGGCAGGCGGTGCGCGAGGGCCGGGAGTCGAACCTGGTGCTGTTCGTCGTGGACGCCTCCGGTTCGATGGCGGCCCGCAGCCGGATGGGCGCGGTCAAGGGTGCCGTGCTCTCCCTGCTGCTCGACGCCTACCAGCGCCGGGACAAGGTGGGGTTGGTGACGATGCGTCGGGCCGGGGCCGAGGTCGCCCTGCCGCCGACCTCCTCGGTGGACGCGGCGGCGACCCGGCTGCGGTCGCTGCCCACCGGCGGGCGAACCCCGCTGGCGGCCGGGCTGCTGGCCGCCCGAGAGGTACTGCGGGTGGAGCGGCTGCGGGACCCCTCCCGCCGCCCGCTTCTGGTGGCGGTCACCGACGGCCGGGCCACCGGCGGACCGGAGCCGGTGGAACGGGCGCACCGGGCCGCCCGGTTGCTGGCGGCGGACGGCATCGCCTCGGTCGTGGTGGACTGCGAGACCGGGCCGGTGCGCCTGGGGTTGGCCGGGGCGCTGGCCGGGGAGTTGGGCGGGTCGGCGGTGACGCTGGACGACCTGCGGGCGGAGACGGTGACGGCGCTGGTGCGCGGGGTGCGGGGCGACCGGACGGCCGGTGCCCGGGGCCCGGCCGGGGGAAGCGGGACGGGCG
>NZ_VKHT01000145.1 GCF_014141535.1 Streptomyces alkaliphilus
CCCCCATCACCTCTCGGCCACACCCGCCGAGACCCTCCGGTCACACCCGCCCAAGGGGGCCGTATCACCCATCCCGGGGGCCACTCGGCCCCCCTCCGTTCGGGCCTCGCACCGAAAATTATCGGTCCGATCGGAGACGGGTGACCTGCCAAAACCAAAGCTCCGCGTCAGATCCGTTGACGTGGCCCCCGTGTCCTCCTATGGTGCGCCTACAAATTTTTCGACAGCAGGCCGATAATTTCTGCTTTGGTGCGAAGGGGCACGATCATGTCGCTACGTCGGCGCGGTGCGATGGCCTTGGTGGCCTCCACCCTTCTGCTCGCCGCCTGCGGCGGGGGGAACTCCGAGAACGACTCCAACGCCGGTGGGGGGGTGACGATCGACTGGTGGCACATCGGTACCACCGAGCCGACCGCCACGATCTACGACCAGTGGGTTCAGGACTTCGAGGAGCAGAACCCCGGCGTGAAGGTGAACGTCACCGCGCTGGAAAACGAGGCGTTCAAGTCCAAGATGACCACCATCACCGCGGGTGGTGACATGCCGGACGTCTTCTCCACCTGGGGCGGCGGCGTGCTGGCCCAGCAGGTGGAGGCCGGTCTGGTGAAGGACCTGGACGTGGTGGGCGGTACCACCATGGACCAGTTCACCGAGGCCGCGCTGTCGCCCTACCGGGTCAACGGCACCTCCTACGGCATCCCCGTGGACGCGGGCATGGTCGGCTTCTGGTACAACAAGGCGCTCTTCGAGGAGGCCGGTGTCGAGGAGACGCCGACCACCTGGAGCGAGTTCCTCGACGTCGTCCAGACGCTCAAGGACGCCGACATCACCCCGATCGCCCTCGCGGGCAAGGAGGAGTGGCCCGGCCACTTCTACTGGTCCTACCTGGCGATGCGGGTCGCGGGGCTGGACGCCCTCGAGGACGCCGCCCACACCAACGACTTCACCCACCCCGGCTTCGTCGAGGCAGGTGAGCGCCTGCGCGAGCTGGCCGAGCTGGAGCCCTTCCAGAACGGCTACCTGGGCGCCGACTACTCCAGCCCCGACGGCCAGGCCGCCCTCATGGGCAGCGGCCGGGCCGCCATGGAGCTGATGGGCCAGTGGGCCCCGTCGGTCCAGGCGGACGCGGGCGGCGGCATCGGCGACGACCTCGGCTTCTTCCCCTTCCCGGAGGTCGAGGGCGGCGAGGGCTCGCTGGACGAGGTCTTCGGCGGCGGCAACGGCTTCGCCGTCTCGGCGAGCGCGCCCAAGGAGGCGGTGGACTTCGTCCTCTTCATCTCGGAGGCCGAGCAGCACGCCGCGTACGTCGAGTCCGGTGCCGGCCTGCCGGTGACCGAGGAGGCCATCGAACTGGTGGAGGACCCGGACCTCCGCGTGGTGGCCGAGACCATGGCCGCCGCCGGTGGCTTCCAGCTCTACCTCGACCAGGCGTTCCCGCCGGCCGTCGGCGGGCAGGTCAACAGCAGCGTCGCCGAGCTGTTCGCCGGGGTCGCCACCCCGGAGCAGGTGACCGAGGCCATCACCGAGGTGGCCAGGGCAGAGGGCTAGCACGCCCGCACCGCGCGCGGGATTCCACCCCGCGCGCGGTGCGCCGGCGAGGGGAGTCGACCGGCACCATCGGGTCGGCTCCCCAGCGGCGCGGGGTGGCACCCCGCCCGGGACCGCGCCCCCCGGCCGTCGGGGAGGACGCCCCGACCACGCGCGGCCGGTCCCGGGAGACCGCCACCGCGTGCCCCGGCACGGCGGACCCCGTACCGTCACGGGTCGACGCGGGAGCCCGGCACAGCCGGCTCCGGAAAACGCCCCTCGGCCACGGAACCGCCGCCGATCGCCACGAAGACACCACCAGGACCAGTTCGTTCCCGGAACCCCGTCGTTCCCGGGAACCCCGGGCCCTCCGAGCCGCCGATGTCGCGGGGGGCTCCGGCCCCGGCACCAGCGCCGGGGCAGCGCTCCCCGCGTACCCGTACCCGTACCCGGCGGGTGGCCCGGACCCTCCGCGGTCCCCCGCCCTCCGGCACTCAGCCGGTGCACCCCGGGGCGCGACCGGCCGCCCCATCTTTCTCCCGAAGCGGAGCCCGACCATGACCTCTCCGGTGTTGACGACCGACGAGCCGAACGCGACCAACCGTCGCGGCGGCAAGCCGCCCCGTGCGCCGGCGCACGCGATGCCCACCGACCGACGCCGCCGGGACAAGCGCCTGACCGTGGCGGTCTTCCTCTCCCCCGCCCTGCTGCTGTACGGGCTGCTGGTGCTCACCCCGGTGGCCCTGGCGATGTGGTTCAGCCTCTACTCCTGGAACGGGATGGGCGGGCTGCCCACCGATTTCGTGGGGCTGGACAACTTCCGTCGCATGCTGAGCGACCCGATCTTCCTCGGGGACCTGCGGCGCGGTGGCATCCTGATCCTGCTCGCCCTGACGGTGCAGCTGCCGCTGGCCATGGGCCTGGCGCTGCTGCTGAACCAGCGGATGCGCGGGCGGGCGATCTACCGCCTGCTGTTCTTCGCCCCGTACGTGCTGTCCGAGGTGATCACGGCGGTGCTGTTCACCAGCATCCTCTCGCCGGACTCGGGCCTGCTCAACCACGTGCTGGGCTCGATCGGCCTGGAGTCCCTGCAGCGGGCCTGGCTCGCCGACCCGGACACCGTGCTGATGTCCCTGTTCGTCGTCATCACCTGGAAGTTCTTCGGCTTCTACACGATCCTCTACCTGGCCGGGCGGCAGAGCATCCCGCACGAGCTGAACGAGGCGGCCTCCCTGGACGGCGCGAGCCCCTGGCAGCAGTTCCGGCACATCACCCTGCCGCTGATGGGCCCCACCATCCGCATCAGCGTCTTCCTCTCCGTCATCGGCACCATCCAGCTCTTCGACCTGGTGTGGGTGATGACCCGCGGTGGCCCGGTGCGCTCCTCCGAGACGCTGGCCGTGACGATGTTCGACTTCGGTTTCCAGCGGTACCAGTTCGGCTACGCCAGCGCGTTCAGCGTGGCGATGTTCGTGATCAGCATGGTGTTCGCCCTGCTGTACGTGCGGTTCGTGATGCGTCGTGACACGCAGGGCGCGCTCACCACCATGGGAGGGGCGAAGTGAACCACCGCCGCAACACACTCCTTGTCGGGGTCTCCCGCCAGCTGCTGGCGCTGGGCCTCGCCATCCTGATCGTCGGACCGCTGCTGTTCGCCGTGCTCGGCGGCTTCAAGGACAGCGCCCAGCTGGCGGAGAACCCCTTCGGTCTGCCCTCGCCGTGGCGCCCGGAGAACTACGGCGACGTGCTGGCCTCGGACACCTTCTGGCGTCAGGTCTTCAACAGCACGCTGATCGGTCTGGTCACCACGGTGCTGGTGGCGGGACTGGGTGCGATGGCCTCCTTCGTCTTCGCCCGGTACGCCTTCCGGGGCCGCGAGGCCTTCTTCATGCTCTTCACCGTGGGCCTGATGTTCCCCTTCGCGGCGGCGATCCTCCCGCTGTTCGTCCTGCTGCGCTCGATCGGCCTGCTGGACAACTATCTGGGCGTGATCCTGCCGCAAGTCGCGTTCGGCCTGCCGATCACGATCATCATCCTGCGCGGCTTCTTCCGGGAGATCCCGCGCGAGGTGGAGGAGGCCGCGATCCTGGACGGCTGCTCGCCGTTCGGGTTCTTCTTCAAGGTGCTGCTGCCCATGGCCCGCCCGGCGCTGGCCACGGTGTCGGTGCTGGCGATCGTGGCGAGCTGGAACAACTTCTTCCTGCCACTGGTGATGTTCACCGACCCGAGCCTGTGGACGCTGCCGCTGGGCGTGCAGCAGTTCCAGGGGCAGTACGCCTCGGACACCGCCCGGGTGATGGCCTACCTGGTGCTGGCGATGCTGCCCGCGCTGGCCTTCTACTCGGTGGCGGAGCGCCACCTGGCGGGTGGCCTGACGGCGGGCGCCACCAAGGGCTGAGCCGTCTTTTTCGGGGTGTCTCCGGCCCCCGGCCCGGATCGCGCGTCGCGCGGCCCGGGCCGGGGGCCGGAGCCGTGCGCGGCGCCGGACGGCGCCCCCGGCGGGGGGCCGCGCCGGCGGGAGCGACCCGGGGGCGTGCGGCCGGCCGGGCGCGCCCGCCGGTCGGACACCGTCACCTCGTCGGGCACGGCCGCGGCCCTCAGATCTGGTTCAGGCCGCCGTCGACGTACAGGCTCGCCCCGGTGACGAAGCTGCTCTGGTCGGAGGCGAGGAAGGCCACGGCGGCGGCGATCTCCTCCGGCCGTCCGAGCCGTCCCAGCGGCACCTGCGCGGCCAGGTGTTGCCGGAAGCCGGCGGCCTGCTCCGGATCGGGGACGAGCCCGGAGAGGCCGGGGGTGTCGGTCGGGCCGGGCGTGACGGTGTTGACCCTGATGCCGCGTCCCCGGAGTTCGTTGGCCCAGGTCCGGGCGAACGATCGGACGGCGGCCTTGGAGGCCGCGTACACGCCGAACGCCTCCGTGCCGGCGTCCACGTTGGTGGAGCCGTTCAGGATCACCGAGGCGCCGTCGTTCAGCAGGGGAAGCGCCCTCTGGACGGTGAACAGCGTGCCCCGGACGTTGATCCCGAAGAGGGTGTCGAAGTGCTCCTCGGTGATCCGCTCGAGCGGCGCGAACTCGGCGACGGCGGCGTTGGCGAACAGGACGTCCAGGCCCCGCCCCCGGTCACGGATGGTGTCGTGGAGCCGGTCCAGGTCGGCCGGGTTCGCGATGTCGGCGGTCACCGCCGTGACCACCGTCGGGCCGATCGTCTCGACGGCGGCGTCGAGTTCGGCCCCGCGCCGCCCGGTGATGAAAACGTGTGCGCCCTCGGCCGCCAGTCGCGCGGCGGTGGCCAGCCCGATGCCGCCGCCGCCCCCGGTGACCAGGGCGGTCCTGTTCTCGAGCAGTCCCATGTCGATGACCTCCGTCGATTTCCGTATCGATCGATGCAGAAGTCGAACCGTAGCACTTCTGTAGTGATCGCTGCGGAAGAGGTAGACTGCGGGGGTGAGGAACGGACGGAAGGGCCCGACCGGCCGACCGCGGGGCTTCGACACCGACGAGGCCCTCGAACGCGCCATGCTGGTCTTCTGGGAGCACGGCTACGAGGGGGCCGGCCTGTCCACGCTGACCAGAGCCATGGGCATCTCCACCACCAGCATGTACGCGGCCTTCGGCAACAAGGAGGAGCTGTTCCGCAAGGTCCTGGAGCGCTACACCGAGGGGCCGAGCGCCTACCTGGCCCGGGCGCTGGAGGAACCGACCGCCCGCGAGGTCGCCGGCGCGATCCTGGCCGGCACCGTCCGCACCACCACCCGCCCGGCCCACCCCGCCGGATGTCTGGGCGTCCAGGGCGCGCTGGCCGTGAGCGACTCCGGACAGGCGGTCCGCGACCTGCTCGCCGCCTGGCGCAACGACGGCTGCACCCGGGTCCGGGAGCGGTTCCAACGGGCCGTCGAGGAGGGCGACCTGCCCCCGGAAACCGATCCGGGTCTCCTGGCCCGCTACGTCACCACCCTGGCGTTCGGCATCGCCGTGCAGGCCGCGAGCGGTGTCGACCGGGAGGAGCTCCGGGCCATGGCCGACGCCGCGCTGGGCAACTGGCCGATCCGCCCCTGAGGGCCGTCCGACGCACGGCCCCCCGGTCAGCCGCCCACCTGCACGGCGAAGACGGGGCCCTCCCGGTGACACGGTGGCGCGTCACCGGCCGGCACCCACCCCCGCTTCCGCCCTGTCGGCCCGGGCTCAGAAGGGCACGCCCGCGCGCTTGGCGAGGCGGGTCAACCGAGGATTGCTGCGACGGTGCAGGGAGGTGAGTACCCGCATCAGCTCCTGACTCGTCGGATGCACCCGCGCCATCTCGGGGGCAACCGCCCACGCCTCCTCCAACGAGGCCAACGCCGCGTCGCGGTCACCGAGGGCGAGGTGTGATCGGCCGAGGTTCATGTGCAGGGGACCGATCCGGGTGGCGGGCAGCGAGGTGCCGCCGCGCATCAGATCCTCGGCGGTCTCCAGCGCGGTGCGGTGGTCCTCCAGGTCGGCACGGGTCGCGATGACGTGGGTGGCGGTCTGCTGCGGGCCGAAGTGGATGCCGTGCTCGTCGGCGTCCTCGCCGTACTCCTCGGCCGTGCGCCACGCGGCGTCGATGTGACGGGCGGCGGTGGCCCCGTCCTTCAGGCGACCGGCCAGGGTCAGTCCGCGCAGGTGCAGGATGCCCAGCCCGAACGCCCGGTCACGGTCCCGAAGCGTGGATTCGGCCTCGATGATCGCCTGATCGACGACCGCCAATCCTCCGGCGAAGTCACCGGAGTTGAGAAAGGTTCCGGCCTCATCACGGGCGGCCACCACGGCGGCGACCGGATGAGCCCGCTCGGCGGCCAACCGCTGTTTCATCACCGCGAGTTCGGCGAGGTGCGTCCATCGGTGACGCGCGGCGAGCCAGTAGACCACCGAGTAGGCGTCGGCGACGCGGGCCCACGCGTCGGGGGACCCCGTCGCGTGGGCGTGGTTGGTTGCCCCGGTCAACACCGCCGGCAACTTCCGCAACACCGCGGACAGTTCCGTGCGGTAGCGGTGCCCGTTCAACCCGTCCAACTCCCCCGGCAGATCCTCGGGATGCGGCGGTGGGGTGTCGGCGATGTCGAAGCGTCTGATGGCGTGGTTGAGGGCGGTCAGACCGTTCTCGTCGACGCGGCGGACGGAAGCCGTGCCCAAGAGTTCATCCAGGGTCAGATCCATGGCATGGGCGAGAGCGGCGGCGATGCCCTGGGTCAACGCACGGTCCCCCACCTCGATCTTGCTCAGCAGCGACACCGACACGCCGGCCCGTCGGGCGAGGGCCGACTGACTCAGGCCGCGCGCCTTGCGGCACACCGCCACATTCGCGCCGGGCCCGGGAATCCTGGTCGCGCTCATGTGGTGCGCCCTTCCCTTTCGACCGCCTTCACCTCACCCATTTTCTCACTCCTGGAGTTCACTCACTCACCCTTTGTGCAAGGCGTGTGAAAGTTCACTTCCTCCGGCGGGAGTTCCCTTGGGCGAGACATATACCCGCAGAGGGGGCAAGGAGACATGGGCCGCATCGAACAGGTGGCAAAGACACTCTGCCACGGAGAACCACCCCATCCGAGGGGAACCTTGGTGGTGGACACGGCCTCGGGGCGAACGGGCCTCCTGATGGGGGTCATCGAGGAACGACTCAAGGGGTCGGGCCGTGTGGTCGACCGGCAGGCGTACGTGAGGCCGGTGGGGGGTGGAATCGAATGGAGCACCCCCCTGGACCGCATCCGGGTCGTCGGGAACGGATGAAGGTGCCGACCAAACTCGCGGCCCTGCTCGTGCCCGGCGATGTGATCGGCTATCGGGGTGAGTGGCGCACGGTCCGGGAGACCGCCGGCGCCCGTGGACCCATGGGTGGGTTGGCCGTGGTCGTCACGTGGGCGGAGGGCGACTCCGCGCGCTTCCCGGCCGGCGACGAACTGGTGGTGCGGGACTCGGCGGCGCCCCCGACGGGCACACAGGACGCCCCGGGCTCCCCCACCCGGCTGGGCACATGAACACCCCGCCGGGACCGGGGGAACCGACCGGGTGTTCCCCACACCTCCGGCGCCCCCCGGGGCGGCCGGCGTCGGTCAGCGGGCGGTGGGGGCA
>NZ_VKHT01001450.1 GCF_014141535.1 Streptomyces alkaliphilus
CTCCTCCCCACCCTCCTGCGGGGCGCCGCCCGACGAGCCGGCGCGTTCCTCGACGGGGCGGGCGCGGCGGCCCGGGGCCTCGGCGTTCCCGTGGTGATCGTGCTGCTCCTGTGGACCACCTCGCCCCACCCCGACGCCGGGGCGGCGGCGGCCCTGCGGGTCGCGATCGACCTGTGGTTGCTGGCCCACGGCGCCCCACTGGAGCGGATGGACACCCTCGACGGCGTCCCCGCGCCGCTGGCCCTCACCCCCCTGCTGCTCACCGCGGTGCCGGTGTGGCTGCTGTGGCGGGCGGCGCGCGCCGCCCTGCCGCCCGGTCGGCCCGTGAAGGAGGCCGTCGGTGCGGCTGTTCGGGTGAGTCTGGGGTACGCGGCGGCCGGCGTGCCGGCGATCCTGTTCGCCGCCGGGGGTCCGTTGCGGGCGGGACCGGGTCGGGCCCTGCTCCACCTGCTCCTCCTGGCCCTGGCCGTCACCGTGGTCGCCGCGTTGCGCTCGGCGGAGCCACCGGCCCCCACCGGCCGGCTCGCCCCCCTGCTGCGCCGGGCCGACCACGGCGCCCTGCGCGCCGCCTGCGCCGGCGCGGGCGGCATGCTGGGGGTCGGGGCCCTGATCGGTGTGATCGCGCTGATCGGCGGGGCGGACGCCGCCCGGGCGGACTTCGCCCTGCTCGCCCGGGACTGGTCCGGCCGCGTCGCGTTGGCGCTGCTGGTACTGGCCCTGCTGCCCAACCTCGTGGTGTGGGCCGCCGCCCACGGGCTGGGGCCGGGATTCGCCCTCGGCGGCGGCGCCCTGGCGCTCGGTCCGCTCCCCGCACTCGCGGCCGGTCGGACGCTCGGGCCGTTCACCGTCCCGGAAGCGGGGGCCCCGGCGGTGCTGCCCGCCTTCCCCTTGCTGGCCGCGCTGCCCGGGCCCGACC
>NZ_VKHT01001451.1 GCF_014141535.1 Streptomyces alkaliphilus
ATCGAGCAGGGTGGGGTCGTGGGGGTGGTGTTCCGGGCTCCCGCCGCGGAACGGAGCATGGCTCCCAGTCGTCGTCGGACCACGGGGTCGAGGGGGATACCGGCCAGATGGCGGGCGCTGTCGGCCGCCAACTGCTCGATGGCGGCCTCCACGACGGTTCGGGCGCCGGTGGATTCCAGGGCGGCCCGGACGCGCTCCACGTCCGGGGGCGACAGATCGGGATCACCGGGGGCTTCGCGGAGCAGGGCGGAGGCCGCCCGGTCCCCGGCGGCGTCGGCACGGACCCGGGCGATGGCCAGAAGGTAGGTGATCTTGCCCTCGCGGATGTCGTCGCCGGACGGTTTGCCGGTGTGGGCGGGATCGCCGAAGACCCCCAGCAGGTCGTCCCGCAATTGGAAAGCCATCCCGGCGCAGCGACCCGCCGAGCAGAGGGAGTCGGTGGTGGTGGGGTCGGCGCCGGCGAGGGCGGCTCCCAGCGCGAGGGGGCGCTCCACGGTGTAGAGGGCGCTCTTGAGGCAGGCGATGCGCAGGGCCCGGGCCGTGGAGCCGGCCCCGGTGTGCTGCGCGTGGAGGTCGAGATACTGCCCGGCGACCATCTCGGTGCGCATGGTCCGCCACAGGCGGAGGACCGCGTCCGCGACACCCGGCGGGGGGAGAAGCTCGGTGACGATGTCGTCGGCCCAGCTCAGGGCGAGGTTTCCGGCGAGTATGGCGGCGGAGGTGCCGAAAGGGGCGCCCCGTCCGCGGGGGCGGGTGTCCGGGTATCGGGCGGCGAAGTCGGCGTGGAGGGCGGAGCGGCCCCGACGCAGCAGGGAGCCGTCCATCACATCGTCGTGGATGAGGGCACAGGACTGGATGAGTTCCAGGGCGGCGGCCAACCGGAGCACGGTGTCCGTCGTGACGCGGGGGGTGGGGG
>NZ_VKHT01001452.1 GCF_014141535.1 Streptomyces alkaliphilus
CGCCTGGACCCCGCCCCCATGCGGGCCCGCTACCGGGCGGACGGCCTGCTGGAGGACGAGCTGGCGCCGGACCCGATCACCCAGTTCGCCCGCTGGTTCACCGGGGCGGCGGAGGCCGGGGTGTACGAGCCCAACGCCATGGTGCTCTCGACGGCGGACGAGCGGGGGGTGCCCTCCTCCCGCACCGTGCTGATGAAGGAGTACGACGAGCGCGGCTTCGTCTTCTTCACCCACTACGGTTCCCACAAGGGTCGGGACATCGCGGCCAACCCCCGTGTGTCGCTGCTCTTTCCCTGGCACCCGATCGCCCGGCAGGTGATCGTCGCGGGGACGGCCCGGCGCACGGACCGGGGGGAGAGCGCGCGGTACTTCCGCACCCGGCCGCACGGCTCCCAGCTGGGGGCGTGGGCGAGCGACCAGTCGGCTCCGGTGGCCTCCCGCGAGGAGTTGGACCACCGGTACGCGGCGTTGGCCGAGCGGTACCCGGAGGCGGAGGACGTGCCGGCCCCGCCGCTGTGGGGCGGTTTCCGGGTGGAGCCGGAGGCGGTGGAGTTCTGGCAGGGCCGGGAGAACCGGCTGCACGACCGGCTGCGGTACGTCCGGGGGGAGGGCGGCCGGTGGGTGGTGGAGCGGTTGTGCCCGTGAGCCGGCCGTGACGCGCCCGGGCCCCACATCGCGTCGCCCCGTGGCACCGGGTGACGGCGGCCCGGGAGGGGCCCGGACAGCGGACGACCCGCAGGCCGTGGTCCCCCCGGAGGGGGAGCCGGCCGGACGTACCGGCGGCCTGCGGGTCGGGTGGACTGCTGGGAATGGGCCGGCGACGCCGGCGCCGCACGAAGTGCGGGGCGGGTCGCTAGACCGCAGCCACCTCACGCGTCCGGTTGTCACTCATCTGCCGAACCACCTCCCTTCTCG
>NZ_VKHT01001453.1 GCF_014141535.1 Streptomyces alkaliphilus
GTCGAACGTCCCGTCCGACGACCGCCCCACCCCCCGGTCCCGGTTCGCCCGGGCCCGCCTCGCCTTCCGCGACTGGCGCGGGCAACGCCCTTTCTGGGCGGGGTTGCTCACCCTCCTCGCCGGATTGCCCATCGCCTGGTTCCCCTACGCCAACCTGACGATGGGCGAGCTGACCATCCGCATCGCGACCACCGCCGGGGCCGGCTCCCTGGTGATAGGGGTCCTGCTGATCACGCTCGGCCTCGGGATGTGGCTCCAGCCCGCCACCCGGGTCTTCGCGGGCGTGGCGACGATCATGCTCTCGCTGGTCTCGCTGGTCGTCTCCAACTTCGGCGGTTTCGTCGTCGGGTTTCTCCTCGGCCTGATCGGTGGCGGTCTGAGCATCGCCTGGGCGCCGGGCGAGGAGGACGCGGAGAGCGCGGCGGACGCCCCCGGTTCCGGGGACGGCCACGGGGCGAACGGCGATCATCCGGTGGACGGTCGGGGGGCGGCGATCGGTGACGAGCCGATGATCCGGATGTCCCCGCCCGCTCCGGGCACCGGCAGCGCCCTCTCGGCGTTCGGCCGGGCGCCCGCCGGGGCCCCCGTCGACTCCGTTTCCATGGACACCCTTTCCGCCGGCCCCGCTTCCGCCGACACCGGGGTTCTCCCCCCTGCCCCGGACGGATTCGGTGATCGGGAGGGCCGGCCCCGTGAGTGATGAGTCCTCGGGCGCCCGCCCGAAGCGGAGTGGCAGGCACGCCCGGCCCCGAACCCGAACCGCCGCCCTGGTGGCGATGCCCTCGGTGCTGATGTTCGGGTTGGGCCTCACCCCGGGCGTGGCGCAGGCCGAGCCGGCGGTGGACAGCCCCTTCCGCGAGGGACCCTGTGTGGAGATACCCGATCCCGCGGAGGTCGGGGAGGAGGGCCCGGAGG
>NZ_VKHT01001454.1 GCF_014141535.1 Streptomyces alkaliphilus
CAAGACACACGGGTAACCCACCGGGGAAGCCGGGGGGTAGCCGTAGCCGCCGGGAGCGGGCTGCCCCGGCGGGGGTATCGGTCCGGTGTCGGAGGGCATGCGGTGACCGCAGACCTCGCACCAGTCATCGGCCGTGGACCGGTGACCGTTCGGGCACGTCGGCATCGGACCGTCTCCCCCTTTCTGCTGTTCCGCGTCCGGAGGCCCCGGGGGGCGCGCCGGTGCCGGCGGATGGTTCCGTCGTGATCCGGGGTGGGCCCGCCGGCCCGGTCCCCGTGGACCGTTCCAGGTGCCCGGCCGGGTGGTTGGTCGTCGAGGGCCCGGCCTTCAGCCGGAACAGTACCGGGCCCGGCGCGCGGCGGCCGGCACCCGGTCGGGTACCGGATCGGGCCCCCGTGGTGGTGGGGCCGTGCGCCGGTTCACGCCGGGGCCGGGTGGTCCAGGCGCCCACGTGCACGCGGTCCCCCTCGCGCAGCGGCACCGGGACGTAGGGAGGGATGGGCTCCTCCTCGTAGTTCACCGTCGTGCCGTTGGTGGAGCCCTGGTCCACGATCGTCCAGGTGTGGTCCGGTTGCCGCACCAGCAGCGCGTGCTGGTGCGAGACGCCCGGATCCTCCGGCGGACGGGACAGGTCTATGTCGGGGGCCTCACCGGTGGACGGCCGGGTCCGGCCGATGCTCATCTGCGGGCCCTCCAGGAGTATCCGCTGCCCGCCGCCCGGCCCGGGCATGCGCAGCCGGGCGGCCTCGGGGCCGGAGCGGCGCATCATGGCGGTGAAGTAGTCGTGGTCGGGAGCGATGTCCAGCATCCACGGGCCGGTGCCCGGGGTGGGGCCGCCCGGGGGAGTGAGCAGCCAGTCGCCGGTGCGCTGTTCGCCGCCGGGCACCGGCGGAGGGGGTACCGGTGGTGGGC
>NZ_VKHT01001455.1 GCF_014141535.1 Streptomyces alkaliphilus
GGTGCGGGGGTGGTCGGCGGGGAGGTCGACGGGCAGCCTGGAGAGGCGCTTGGCGGTGCCCAGCAGGGCGCCGGCCCAGATGTAGTGGGCGAGGAGCCGACCGGCGGAGGCCAGGATGCCGGGGCCGAAGTCGCAGACGGACAGTTGACGCAGTTGACGGACCAGCACGGCCATTCCCAGCGGCGGCAGGTCACAGGGCAGCAGGGCGATGCGGTCGGACTCCAGCATCGCGCGGACGGCGTGCAGTCGGTGCAGGTGGGCGCGGGGCAGGGTGCGGGAGTGGACGATCAGGTAATGGCCGTGACGGTCCACCAGGTCGGCGGTCTCGGCCAGCGCGGTCTCGAAGTCCTGTTCGCCGGGAGGGGTGAGGACGTGGGCCCCCGGGGTCCGTTGATCGGTGACCGGGAGCACCAGATCGGCGCCGGTCACCGCGATCGCCATGGGCATGCGCCGCTCCCCCCGGGCCGGACCGGCCGTCGCTTGCGGTTGGGTCTGCCAGATGGGCAGCTTAACGACTTCCCGGGGTGGTGAACCAGCGTCGGACGGTTACCGGTTGATGCCGTTCGGTGGGCCGTCGACCGGGGCGCCGGGGCACGCCGGGGTGTGGACCGGTCGGACGGACGGTGACGGTGTGCGCACGTTTTCTCCGGCACTCCTGGGGACCTCCGTGGTGCGTGCGGGGTGGTGGGAAACGAGTGGGAGCGGGGTCGCTTCCCGAAGGCGGGCTCAAGCGTGCCTCAAGTCGACCTTATGCGGGGATCCTTCCCGCCCGGTACGTCCGAATACCGCCCGGTGCGCGATCCTCCCGGACGGGACCGGGCGGTGCGCGCGCCCTTGACAGCCCGATTGGTCTGGACCATTGTGCCGGGGAACGGCGACCACGGTGCGTCACCCGTGGGCCCCGGCACGCCC
>NZ_VKHT01001456.1 GCF_014141535.1 Streptomyces alkaliphilus
GGAGGGGTGACGGAGGGAGGCGATGGCATGACCGTCGGATGGGCTTCATGGCTGGTCTGCGCGAACTGCGCGGGTCGGGTGAGCGACGGCCGTTGCGCGGTCTGCCGGGACCGGCTGGCCCGGATGCGTCGCGAGAGCGGACCGCTCACGGGACCCATGATGTTGTTCGCCCTGGTGCTCGCCCTGTTCGCGGTGGCCCTGGTGGTGGCCCGCCCGGCCTGAACCGGGTGCGGCCCCGGGAGCGGGAGCACGGAGGCGCCGGGAGGGCGCGCGATCCGATCGTGCGCGCGCGGACGGGGCATGGGCGGACGGGGCGTGTCGGGCCGATCCCGGCGATGTCCCCCGGAAACGCGGAACGGGCCCGGAGCGATGCGCTCCGGGCCCGTTCGTCTGCCGTGGACGGGACCGCCCGTCCCGGTCACCGGCTGTGATCGGGACGGGGGATCGTGCCGGCGCCTCCGGTGAGGAACCGACGGCACGATCGTGTTCCCGGGATCCCCTACCGTTCCGGTCTCCCGGCTCGGGGAGGATCAGGCGGTGGCGGAACCCTTGGCGACGATCCTCGGCAGGTAGCGGAAGGCCACCCCACCGGCGATCATCGTCGCGGCACCGACCAGCAGCAGCATGTCACCGCCGGAGGCGCCGGTCTCGGCCAGCTCGCCACGCTCCTCGCCACCGTCGGTGGTCGGGTCGTTCTGCACGGGCGGGGTCAGGCCCTCCTCGGCCTCGGGGGCCTCGAGGCCCTCCTGGCCACCGCTCAGCTGCGGGGAACCGTTGCCACCGGTCCCGCCGGTGGAGCCGGTGCCACCGCTGGTGCCGGGGGCGGTCGGGTCGGTCGGGTCCGGAACCACCGGGTCGGTCGGGTCCGGGTCAACCGGGTCCACGGGGTCGGTCGGGTCC
>NZ_VKHT01001457.1 GCF_014141535.1 Streptomyces alkaliphilus
CCCCGTGGTGGAGGGAGACGGGTGGGGGATCCGCGGAGGGCCCGGGGGAGCCCGGCGACGCCCCCGCCGCGCTGGACATCGAGAAGGTGACGGTGACCGTCCGCGGCCGGAACCTGGTGGACGGCGTCTCCCTGGCCGTGGCGCCGGGCGAGGTGATGGGGCTGGTCGGGCCCAACGGCGCGGGCAAGTCAACCCTGTTGAGGACCCTGTACCGGGCACTGCGGCCCACGTCCGGGCGGGTGTTGCTGGACGGTGAGGACGTGTGGGCGATGGCGGGCAAGCCGCTGGCCCGCCGGGTGGCCACCGTGCTCCAGGAGACCGCCGGTGACTTCGAGTTGACCGTTCACGACGTCGCGGCGATGGGGCGCACCCCGCACAAGCGGGCCTTCGCCGGTGACGACGCGCGGGATCGCGGGATCATCCTCGCCTCCCTGCGGGACGTGGGCGTCGAGCACCTGGCCGAGGCGCCGTTCTCCCGCCTGTCCGGGGGCGAGAAGCAACGGGTGCTCATCGCCCGCGCGCTCACCCAGCGGGCGGGCACCATGATCCTCGACGAGCCCACCAACCACCTCGACCTGCGGCACCAGTTGGACACCCTGCGGCTGGTGCGTCGACTCGGGGTCACGGCCGTGGTGGCGCTGCACGACCTCAACCTCGCCGCCGCCTTCTGCGACCGGATCTGCGTCCTGCTCGCCGGCCGGTCGGTGGTCGTCGGGCCACCGGGGGAGGTGCTGACCGCCGAGCTGTTGGCGCGGGTCTACGGGGTGGCGGCGGAGGTCGCCGAACATCCGCGCACCGGCGTTCCGCAGGTGACGGTGCTGCCCACCGATCCCGAAGGGGGGTGGAACGCCGGCGTGGAACCGCGAGCGCCGTGACCCCCGGGCCCGAACCCCCGGGCC
>NZ_VKHT01001458.1 GCF_014141535.1 Streptomyces alkaliphilus
GGAGGTGCGCGAGGGGGTGGGGCGCGCGGCGGACCTCCCCGGCGACGCGGGCCCCGAACGCGCGGCGGCGCTGCTGGGCAGCGGGCACCGGATCCGCGCGGACGACACGGTGCCGTTCGCGCTGTGGTGCGCCGCCCACCGGGCCGATGATCTGACCGAGGCGCTGTGGACGACCGCCGCCGGCCTCGGCGACGTGGACACCACCTGCGCCATCGTCGGTGGGGTGGTCGCCGCCCGTACCGGTGTGACGGGTGTGTCCCCGGAGTGGTTGGAGCGTCGGGAGTCCCTTCCGCACCCCTTCGGCCGGTGGGACCCCGTTCACCCGATGGGGGACAGGAGCGTGTAGCGAACGCCGCGGGTGTCCGGAACCGATCACTCCGGATGCGGGTGCCGGTCGCCGGTTCTACGGTGAGGACAACGACGGGGCCCCCTCCCGGGCCCTCGGGGGACCGGTGAACAGGAGGCACATCGGATGAGTACATCGGACGAGTCCTCGCGCGGTACCGAGCGCAACGAGCCCCTGGACGAGAACCGTCCCACACCCGACCGACTCCTGCACACGGGAGGCGACCGACCCGTGGACCCGGAGGACCTGGTCCGCCTGACCGGTCGGGAGCCCACCCCCGAGCGGCTGGAGTGGGCGCGGAAGAAGCTGGAGGAAGAGGGGCCGGCGGCCGTGGAGCGGCTGCTGCCCTGACCCCGCCGCGACCGTTCGGCGGCGGACGGACGATGACGGCCGGTTCCGTCGGCCCCGCGCGGGGCCGACGGAACCGGCCGCCGCGCGTGTGCGGCCGAACCCCCGGGGCCGGGAGGGGGCGGGTCACGGACAGCTGTAGGTGAGGTCCACCCGGGTCGTCCCCGTGTCGTCCCCTCCGGCCCAGTCCTCTCCCGTCCCGTC
>NZ_VKHT01001459.1 GCF_014141535.1 Streptomyces alkaliphilus
GAGGAGGGGCGGGGCGTCGGGTCCGGTCGGGGCTCCGGCCGCACCGTGCCCCGGAGGGCCGGGTCGATACGGTCGGCCACGGGCGACGGCACCCCGGCCCCCGGGGTGGGCCGGGACCGGTGACCGCGTGGAACGCGATGTTCCCGTCGTGCTCCGCGCCCGCGCCGATGGCGGCCCCCGGGGTCACGCCGGCGGGGCGGCGGCGTTCTCTCCCGGGGCCCGGTGCGGCGTCCCGGCCCGCACGAGGGGGACGGCGGACCCGGGCGCGGACGGGACGCCCGTCTCCCCCGGAAGGTCTCTCCCGCGTCCCGTCCCCGGTCGATGTGTCGCGGTCAGACCTCCGTCTCCGCCGATTCGGGCTTCTCCTCGTACCGGGCGAGCGCGAGGCCCAGTCCGAAGAAGGTCGGCGCCCACTCACCGATGAAGATGCCCCAGCGGTCGGCGCGGTCCAGGCCGGCGGCCTCGGCTTTGAGTGAGGTGGCCCAGGAGAGGAAGGACAGGCCGATGGAGGCGAAGGCGGCGGTGTAGGCGTGCTCGCTGCGCACGCCGACTTCGTGCAGCTTCTTGACGATCACGAGGACCCTCCGGAGCGTTCGACGGGGTGACGGCCACCCCGAACGGTGTCTCCCACCGTCCCGGGATCCCCTCGTCCGGCAACCCGGGAAGGTCCCACCGGGTCACTCCCGGACGTCGCCGTCCAGGTAGTACCAGCGACCGCCGGTGCGGCGGAACCGGCTCACCTCGTGCAGCACCCCGGCGTGCGGGCCGTGCCGCCAGTGCGCCCGGAACTCGACCGTCGCCTCGTCACCCGCGTGGAAGGGACCGCCACCGTCGGCGGCGAGCACCTCCAGTCGTTCCCAGCGCAGCGCGGGATCGGGGTCCACCCGGGCGGGGC
>NZ_VKHT01000146.1 GCF_014141535.1 Streptomyces alkaliphilus
GGGGTGGGGCCGACCGGGCCGGGGCTCCGCTCGGCCCCACCCCCCGCGCGCTCAGCCCACCGAACTCCAGTGGGATGCGTCGTCGCCCTCGATGATCCGGCTGTGTCGCCCGTCCACGCCCACCGGTGCGTCCCCGGCGACGGTGACCCGGTGCAGCAGCCGCGGCAGGTCGCCGTAGTCGTCCGGCGCGTAGTGCTGCGTGATGCGGTTGTCGAAGATCAGCAGGTCACCGGGGTGCCACTGCCACCGCACGACGTTCTCGGGGCGGGTGACGTAGGACTGGAGGATTCGCAGCAGATCGGCGGACTCTGCGGACCCGAAGCCCTCCAGGCGCTGGGCGAAACCGCCGATGAACAGCCCCCGCTCACCCGTCTCGGGATGGACCCGCACCACGGGGTGGGAGGTGCGGTACCGCCGGGAGACGAACTGCCTGCGGTGCTCGGCGGCCCGTTCCGTGCGGGGCTCGGCGTAGTCGTGCTCGTTGGTGTGCACGGCCCACAGCCGATCGGCGAGTTCCCGCAGGGGGGCCGGGAGGTCGCGATAGGCGGCGCCGGTGTCGGCGATCAGGGTGTTGCCTCCGTGCGGCGGGACGACCAGGGCCCGCAGTGTGGTGGCCTTCGGCGGGGTGCGCACGAAGGTCACGTCGGTGTGCCAGTGGTTGGCCCGCACACCGCCCTCCCCGTCGACCGGGAGGATCGCCGGCTGTCCCTCCAGGGAGTCGACGGTCGGGTGGGCCCGGGTCGGCTCACCGAAGAGGGAGGCGAAGCGCAACTGCTCGGCGTCGTCGAGGTGGGCACCCCTGAAGAAGAGAGCCTTGTGCTCCGGGAGCGCCTCGCGGATCTCGGCGAGGATGCGGGGGTCGGGGGTGCCGTGCAGGTCGAGGCCGATGATCTCGGCGCCGAGGCGTCCGCCGACACGGCGGATGTCGAACGCGGTGGTGGTCATAACGGATGGTCCCTTCGGATGCGGTGTGCCGTCCCGCCCCGGGGCACGGGGCGGGTGTGGTGAGCTGCCTGGACGGGGCGGACGGTGTGGCCGGACCCCGTGGCGCGGTAGGGGGCGTGCCCCGGCCGGACGGGAGCCGGGGAGCCGGTACATCGCCCGGTGGGCAGGACCCGCCCCTGCAGGGGTGAGGAGGTCATCCGCCCACCCCCGTCGGCAGAACGGCGGGGCCGGCCCCGGACGCGGCCGCTGCCTGGTCTTCCCGCCTGTCACCGTGGCGCCGGCCCGCGGGGCGCGGCAGTCCGTAGTGGCCGCGCAGCGTCCGGCTCCCGTAGTCGGCACGGAAGAGGCCCCGGCGCACCAGGATCGGCACCACGTGGTCGACGAAGTCCGCCAGGCCGGTGGGCAGGATCGGCGGCATGATGTTGAAGCCGTCGGCGGCGCCGGCGCGGAACCACTCCTCGATGGTGTCCGCGATCCCCTCCGGCGTACCGGCGACGACCCGGTGCCCGCGTCCTCCGCCGAGTCGGGCGATGACCTCGCGAATGGTGGGGTTCTCCCGCCGGACCAGCTCCGCGACCAGCTCGAAACGGCTCTTGTTGCCGTTGATCCGCCGTTCGTCGGGGAGCGGCGGCAGAGGGCCGTCCAACGGCAGACCGGTCAGGTCCGTGCCGAGCATCCCGGAGAGTTGTGCGAGGCCGTACTCCGGGATCTGGAGGGCGGTCAGTTCCTCCTCCAGCGCCCGGGCCTCGGCCTCGGTGCTCCCGAGGATCGGGCACAGGCCGGGGAGGATCCGCAGGGCGTCGGCGGGCCGGCCGTGTCGGGCGAGTCGGGAACGCAGGTCCCGGGCGAACGCCAGGGCGTCCCCGAGGGTCTGCTGGGCGGTGAAGACCGCCTCGGCGTGGCGGGCGGCGAACTCCCTGCCGTCCCGGGACGAACCGGCCTGCACCAGCAGCGGATGGCCCTGCGGCGGGCGGGGCACGTTCAGTGGCCCGGCGACACGGAAGTGCTCACCGTGGTGATCGATCGGCCGCACGCTCCCCTCCGCGGTCCAGCGGCCCGCCCGGCGGTCCAGGACGATCGCGTCGTCCTCCCAGCTGTCCCACAGCTTGCGCACCACCTCCAGGAACTCGTCGGCCCGGGCGTAGCGCCGGGCGTGCTCGGGGTGCGACGCGTACCCGAAGTTCCGGGACTCGGCCGGATTGCCCGAGGTCACGATGTTCCAGCCGGCACGGCCGGCGCTGAGGTGGTCCAGCGAGGCGAACGCCCGGGCCACGGTGTAGGGCTCGTGGAAGGTCGTCGAGACGGTGGCGATCAGACCGATTCGCTCGGTCACCGCGGATAGCGCCGCCAGCAGGGTCAGGGGCTCGAAGCCCCCGACGGTGTTCCACCGGGCGTCCCCGAGCAGGGCCAGGCCGTCGGCGAGGAAGAGGGAGTCGAAGTGGCCCCGCTCGGCGGTGCGGGCGAGGTCGATGAAGTGGGCGGGGTCGATGACGCCACCGGGGCGGGCGTCGGGGTGGCGCCAGGCGGCGTCGTGGTGCCCGGCGTTCATCAGGAAGGCGTTGAGGTGCAGCCGGCGCGGCTGTGGTTCGACGGTCACGGGAGACTCTTTCGGAGCGGGATATCGGGTTCCGGGGTGGGGGCGGGCCGATGAGCCGGACGGACGGGTCCGCGTCACCCCCGCTCGTCGGGGCGGCCGGCGGTCAGTCGGCGTTCCACGGTCAGGAGCAGGTGGTTCACCAGCAGGCCGATGGCGGAGATGGTGATGATCCCGGCGTACATCCGGGGGATGGCGAAGTTCAGCTGCGAGGAGTTGATCAGGTAGCCCAGCCCGGCCCGGGCACCGACCATCTCGGCGGCGACGAGGACGAGGATCGCGACGGCCCCGGCCAGCCGGATGCCGGTGAAGATCGTGGGGATCGAGGCGGGCAGGACGACTTTCCGGAACAACGCCGGCGGTGAGAGGTCCATGGACCTCGCCAGGCGCAGCAGGGTCGGGTCGACCGTGCGCACCGCGCTGATCGTGTTGAGCAGGATCGGCCAGGTGCAGGCGAACAGCACGATCGAGATCTTCGAGGTCTCCCCGATGCCCAGCAGCAGGACGAAGACCGGCAGCAGCGCGAGGGCCGCCGTGTTGCGGAAGACCTCCAGCAGGGGGTTGAGCAGGTCGGCGAGTGGTCGGTACCGGCCGATGAGCAGGCCGAGGGGGACGGCGAGGAGCACGGCGAGACCGAAACCGGCTCCCGAGCGCACCAGGCTGGCGGAGGTGTGGGACCACAACTGTCCGCCGATCAGCAGTTCCCACCAGGCGAGGGCCACCTCGGAGAACGGCGGCAGGAAGACCCGGTCCACCAGGTCCAGCCGAGGCGCCATCTCCCAGACCAGCAGGAGGGCGAGAAGCGCCACGGTCCGGGTGGCGACGGCCGTGAGGAGACGGCCGACGGCGCGCAGGGCGCCGGCGGGGAGGGGCCCCGCCCGGTCGGGAACCCCGGACGTCCCGGGTTCCGGCGGGGGCCCCGTCCCGACTGCGGAGGGGGATGTCGGGGAGGTGGGACGGACGGAACGCCCGATGGTGGTGCTCACGCGGCGAGCTCCTCTCGCTCCCGGGCCCGGGCGAGGGCCACCTCGTCGTGGAGGAGTTCCCGAATCCGATGGGTGAGGCGGGTGAATTCGGGATCGGAGCGCAGGGAGGCCGCGTCGGTGCCCTCCCGGTCCAGTTCGACGGGCACGATCTCCTTGATCCGGCCGGGCCGGTGGGTGAGGACGACGACGCGGTCGCCGAGCAGGACCGCCTCGTCGATGCCGTGGGTGATGAAGACGATCGTCCGACCGGTGCGCCGGTGGATGCGCAGCAATTCCTCCTGGAGCCCCTCGCGGGTCTGGGCGTCCAGCGCGGCGAAGGGCTCGTCCATGAGCAGGACGTCGGGTCCCGCGGCCAGGCTGCGGGCGATCGCGACCCGCTGCTTCATGCCGCCGGACAGCTCGTGCGGATGGCGGTCGCCGAAGCCGGTCAGACCCACCAGGTCGAGGTGATCACGGGCCCGGGCGGCGCGCTCGCGACGGGGCAGACCCGTGGTCTCCAGACCGAACTCGATGTTGCCCAGCGCGGTGCGCCACGGCAGCAGGGCGTACTGCTGGAAGACGATGCCGCGATCGGTTCCGGGGCCGGTGACGGGCGCGCCGTTGAGCAGGATCTCGCCCTCGGTGGGGGTGGTGAGTCCGCCGACGAGGTCCAGCAGGGTGGACTTGCCGCAGCCGCTGGGGCCCACGACGACGAGGAACTCACCGTCTGCGACGGTCAGGTCCACGGTGTCCAGGGCGGTCACGGTGTGGTCGGGACGCGGGCCCCGTCCCCGGGCATCACGGGTGCGGAGGGGGCGACGACCGCGCAGGGCGAAACGTTTGGTGACGCCGCGCAGTTCGATCCGGGCCGTCATCGATCCGTCTCCTCGGTCTCGGTGTCGGCCGGGGCGTCCCCGGCGTTGTTGAACTCGTTGGTGAACAGGTCCGCGGCCCCGATCGATCCGGCTTCGATCTCCCCGCGCTCGGCGAGCCAGTCGATCCACAGGTCGAACTCGCCCTCGTCGATGAGGCCTCCGGTGCCGGCGACCCCGTAGGACTTCCAGTAGCGCAGGGCGTCGGGGGACTCGTCGCGGTCCCGCCGTTCGACGATGTCGGTCATCCGGGCGATGACTTCCTCGCGGGGAGTGGTTCGCGACCACTCGATGGCTCGGCCGACCCCGGTCACGAAGGCCCGCACGGTCTCCGGGTGGCGTTCGATGAACTCGTCGGTGAAGACGTAGCTCCCGGCGCTGAAGTCACCCAACAGGTCGTGGTCGTTGAACAGTTCGCGGATACCGCCCTGCTCCTTGGCCTTGTCGCGGAGGATCCCGCCGAGCACGGCCACCTCGATCTGCCCCTGGCGCAGGGCCTGTTCGGTGTTGACCGGTGGCAGCACCAGCCGTTCCACGTCCGCGGCCTCGTCGGCGGACAGCCCTTCGCGCCCGAGGTGGATGTCGAGCATGGCCTCGGCGTGGGCGCCCAGGGTGTTCATCGCGACCTTGGCGCCGATCAGGTCATCGGCCTCCCGGATCGGGGAGTCCTCCAACACGTAGTAGCCGTGGTAGGCGTCCCGGTCGACGCCGTAGTAGCCGATGACGGCGGTGATGGAGGCGTTGGCCGCGGCCAGCTTGATGACGGCCCCGTTGAAGGCGCCGCCGAAGTCGATCTCGCCGGACGCGGTGGCCTGGATGTCCTGCGGACCACTGATGGTGTTGCCGACCCACTCCAGCTCGATGCCCTCCAGGTAGCCGAGATCCTCGGCGAGTTCGGCGGGGGTGACGGCCCCGGAGGAACCCTGGTAGCGCAGGGTCGTGAGGTTCCCGTCGCCCCCGCTCCCCCCGTCGTCACCGGTGGCGGTGCCGCAGCCCACGGCGACGACGGACAGGGCGAGGGCGGCGAGCAGCGCGCGCCGGGAGGTGCGGATGACCGGCCGATCGGGGCGGGACGGCCGGGGGGCCGGGGCGGCGGTGGATATCCGGGACGCGAAGGGTCTCGTGGCACTCATGACGGTGATGTCCTCGGTGGTTCGGACGGGTACGGGGCGGGTTGATCCCGGGGCACCCGGTGGATGGCTCAGGGAAGGGAAGGAGCGAGAGAGGCGCCGGCGGCCGGCAGGGCCTCGATGAAGTGGTCGAGCACGTCGAACAGCCGCAGCTCCGCCTCCGCGGCCAGGGTCACCCCGCCGGCCGCGCCGGGCTCGATGTCACGGTCGAGGACGAAGCAGCCACCGACCACGTGGCGGGCGCCCAACGCCACCAGCACGGGTCGCAGGGCGTAGTCGATGGCCAGCAGGTGGGACCGGGTACCGCCGGTCACCAACGGCAGGACGGTCTTCCCGGTCAGCGTCGACTGCGGCAGCAGATCGAGGAAGGTCTTGAGGAGGCCGGAGTAGGAGGCCTTGTAGAGCGGAGTGGCGACGATCAGGCCGTCGGCGAGGGCGACGGCGTCCACCGCCGCGCGCACGGCGGGCGCGTCGGCCCGGCCGTGGAGCAGATCCTCGGCGGGCAGGTCGCGCACCGCCAGATGGGCGGCGTCGAAGCCGGTGAGGGAGAGGCGCTCGATGACGTGGTGGACGAGGAGGGAGGTGCGGGAGCGTTCGGACGGGCTTCCGGACACGGCGAAAACAGCGCTCATGACTCTTTTCCGGGCAGGCTGAACACGTATGGGGCGATCGGTGATGTCCCGCGGGGCGCCACACCGGAAAACCGGGATTCGCGGAGCGAACAGGCGACACGAGGAAACAGGGGAAACGGGGGAAGGGGAAACACCGGAGCGCGGGGAGTCCGGAATGCCGGAAGTCACCGTGGTGACGATGATTCACCGGCTCCGGGGAAACCCGGGCACCCGACCCCCGCCGGGGCGGGAATCAACCGGGAAAAAGGACCGTGCGCGACCGTGCGGGTACGGGTGTCACCTGGGCCCCGGGGCCGTACGGACGGTGGGCCATCGATCCTCCGGTCCACCCCGTCCCTCACGGGGAAAGCGGGGCGGGGCCGCCCGCCACGGCCCGTCGAAGGGGCCCGCAGGCAGGGAAAACGATGGTTCACGGCCCGCACCGCGCCGGGACACGGCACGGGGGCACGAAAGAAAAGCCGAACCGAGGGCTCAGCGGGAGGCGCGACAGATGGCGCTCGCCTGGCGCCGGAGGTCGACGTGCAGTCGCACGACGAGAATGTCGGAATCGCTCACGGAGGTGAGGATGCCGGCGCGGGAACCCCTCCGTCAAGACAATCCGCCCCGATGTCCCGAATGCCGAGACGAGCAACTGAATTCCGTCACGCCCCACGGTGTTCCATCGGGCTTCGCGGTATTTCGTCGACCGGGCGAGGGGCCCGGGAGCCCTCCCGTCACCCGTCCCGATCGAGGCGCGCACGGAGGAGGATCGGGACGGCGGTGACACCGGGGGCTCCCGGGGTGGTTCCGTGACGGCGGAGGGCGTCCCCGGGGCCCGGGCGGGGGTGCCGGCGCGTTAGCCTTCCAGGGTGCCGGATGATCCCTCGGAGCCACGGAACGGAGCGAGGCCACCGCGCGGCGTCGCGCTGTCGCTCCTCATCAGCATGGGCGCGTGGTTGATCTTCGGTTCCCCCATGAGCGGGGGCGGCGGCGGGATTACCGAGGAGGCCGCCGGCGGGTGGGTCGCCCTCCCCGCTGATCGCTCGGAGGGCTCGCGCTGCGGTTGGGACGGCACCTGGGGGATCCTCCAGTACCGGGGTGCCCAGCCCACCCGGGTGGGTGAGGATCTCTCCGTCCAGCCCGGTGACCGTTGGGAGTTCGAGAACGGCTGGGAGGCCGCCGACTGGCTGCGGGCACTGGCCGGCGAACCGCTGCCCGGCGCGCCCCAGGAGGGCATGGGGCCGGCGGAGATCGCCGAGTTCCTCCAGAGCGCGCCCGCCACCTGGAGGTACGGCGGTCGGACCGCCTGCGTGGTCGGATCCGGTGCCTCCCCCACCCCGGAGGGGCGGTGACCCACCGATGAGCCCGGAAGCCGTCTCTTATACTCAT
>NZ_VKHT01001460.1 GCF_014141535.1 Streptomyces alkaliphilus
TGGGGGTTCGCGGAGAGCGCGAGGTGGACGCCGGTGACGTCGTGCCCGGCCTCGGCGGCCCGGGCGGCGGCGACGGCGGAGTCCACGCCGCCGGACATGGCGGCGAGCACGCGCAGACGGGGGGCGGCTTGCGCAGGGGGTCCCGTTCCGGCTCCGGGCCGGAAGGGGGCTGCTCGTTGCTCATGGCCCGAGTGCACCCCGCGCCGGCGACCCGCGCATGCCGCGCGGGTCAACCGGGGTAGTCGTTCGGCCGTCCGGGTCAGCCTGCCCCGGCCGGGGGTCGGGCTCGGGTGGGTCGGCGCCCGGCCACGAAGGTGCGGGCCGCCCGGTCGTGCCAACCCTGGCGCCAGGGCCGGTCGAACAGGGCGAGCACCACGCCGATCACCCCGATCACCGACCACCACAGGATCGTGTGGGTGAACCAGCGGATCACCGCCGTGCCGACCCCGGGGCGGTCCCGGCTCTCCATGTCCACCACCCGCAGGCCGCACAGCGCCTTGCCCGGGGTGCGCCCCCACAGCGCGGTGGGCAGCGCCTCCACCAGGAAGCCGACCAGCAGGAAGACGCCGAGCACCATGGCCAGCCACGGTCCGGTGGTGCCGTCCACCAGCCAGACGTCCTCGGTCACCCCCGCCGACTCCACGGCGGCGATCTTCGCCTCGACGTGCTCGCGGGCCGGTACCGCGAAGGGGAGCGCGACCGCCGCCGCCGCGGCGGCCGGCAGCACACCGTCGACCAGTCGGGCGAGGATCCGGCGGATCGGGGCACCCGGATAGGCGTCGTCCTGCGTCTCCCAGGGCGCGGGGGCCCGCACGGCGAGACCGGCCTCGGTGAGCGGGGACATCCGCGGGGCGCCGAGCACGCCGGCGGAGCTCGGATGGACGGGCCGGGGC
>NZ_VKHT01001461.1 GCF_014141535.1 Streptomyces alkaliphilus
CACCCGCCGTCCCCGCTCCACCGCCATCACCAGGCGCTCCTCGTGCTCCTCCACCAGCCGGTGCGGCTCCGCCAGCGCCGGTCGGTCCACCGTGGCCCGCAGGCCCCGCTCCTCGCGCTCCACCAGCGCCCGCGCGCACCACCGGGCGCGCTCGCGGAGCTGTTCCACCCGCGCCAACTCCTCCCCGACCTCCGGCACCACCCGTTTGGCCGCGTCCGTCGGGGTCGAGGCCCGCAGATCCGCCACCAGGTCCAGCAGCGGGGAGTCCGGTTCGTGCCCGATCGCCGACACCACCGGCGTCGCGCACGCCGCCACCGCCCGCACCAACGCCTCGTCCGAGAACGGCAGCAGGTCCTCCACGCTCCCGCCGCCCCGGGCGATCACGATCACCTCCACCGAGGGGTCGGCGTCCAACTCCCGCACCGCCCCGATCACCTGCGGAACCGCGTTCACCCCCTGCACCGCGACGTTCCGCACCGCGAACCGCACCGCCGGCCACCGCGAGCGGGCGTTCTCCAGCACGTCCCGTTCCGCCGCCGACGCCCGCCCCGTCACCAACCCGATCCGCCCCGGCAGGAACGGCAACCGCCGCTTGCGCTCCGGCGCGAACAACCCCTCCGTCGCCAACTCCCGCTTCAACCGCTCCAGGCGCGCCAGCAGCTCCCCGACACCCACCGCCCGGATCTCCGTCGCCCGCAGGGACAACTGACCCCGGGGCGCGTACCACTCGGGTTTCCCCAGCACCACCACCCGGGCGCCCTCGGTCACCACGTCCGCGACCTTGTCGAAGACCGCGCGGAAGCAGGTGACGGTCAACGAGATGTCCTGCGCCGGGTCGCGCAGCGTCAGGAAGACCACCCCCGCCCCCGGTCGACGGCTGAGCTGGGTGA
>NZ_VKHT01001462.1 GCF_014141535.1 Streptomyces alkaliphilus
CTCGGGGACCGGGCCGGTCGCGGTGCCCGGGGCCCCCGGCGCGGCCGGCCGGTCGGGGGTGTCCGGCGTGCCCCCGTACAGCACGCAGCGCACGGTGCGGTCCGCCCCGAGCACCACTTCCGGGGGCGGTCCCGCGTCGCACACCCCGGCGATCGCCTCGTCACAGCGGGGATGGAACGGGCACCCGGTCGGGCGTTCCGACGGATGCGGGACCCGGCCGCGGATCTGGTGCAGGCGTCCCCGGCCGGTGGGGGTCGGCACCGGGCCGGTCTCCGCCCCGAGACCGGGAACCGAGGCCAGCAGGGCCCGGGTGTAGGGGTGCCGGGGGTGGTGGAAGATGTCGTCCACGGGCCCTCGTTCGACCACGGTCCCCAGGTACATCACCACCACCTCGTCGGCGATCTCCGCCACCACCCCGAGGTCGTGGGTGATGAAGAGGACCGCGAGCCCGGTGCTCTCCCGCAGATCCATCAGCAGGTCGAGGATGCGGGCCTGGATGGTGACGTCCAACGCGGTGGTGGGTTCGTCGGCGATCAGCAGGTCCGGGTCGCAGGAGAGTCCCATGGCGATCATGACCCGCTGGCACATCCCACCGGAGAGCTGGAAGGAGTAGGCGTCGAAGCGCCGCTCGGGCTGTGGGATGCCCACCCGGCGCAGCACGGAGATGGCGTGCTCGCGTGCCTCGGCGCGGCTCATCCCCCGGTGCAGGCGGATGGTCTCCACGAGTTGGTCGCCGATGGTGTGCATGGGTGACAGGGAGGCCATCGGCTCCTGGAAGACCATCGCGATCTCTCCGCCCCGCACGCTCCGCAGGACCGGATCGCGCGGGTGCAGCGCGATCGGGTCCACCGGCGCGGAACGGCCGCCGCCCCGCCACTCGACCGTGCCC
>NZ_VKHT01001463.1 GCF_014141535.1 Streptomyces alkaliphilus
CACCGCACCCCCGAGGAGCCCGGGACCGCCGATATCCACCGGTGGTCCCGGGCTCCCGCCGTGTCCGGTACGCGCCCCACCCGTTCCACCCGAATTGTCAGTGGCGGGTGCTGAAATGGAGACATCGGGAGAACACCGAAGGCACCGGGAACCCCGGGGTCGTGAGGAAGCGGGAGGCCCGCCATGTCGACGATGGTCCGCACGACGCCCCGGGCGCTGATGGAGCGCCGTCGGCGGCTGCTCGCAGACATCCACATGGGTTACGAGGAGCTGCGCACCCGTGCCTTCACCTACAGCCTCACCGCCGAGGAGCTGGCCGTCTGGCACGCGGTGCAGGACATCGACCGACTGCTGAACTGCGACGGCTGGTACATACGCGTCGAGGACCGGGACCTGTACGCGGTGGCGTGAGCGGCGGGCCCACCACGCCGCCCCGCCGGGAGGGGGTCAGCGGGCGCCGACCGCCAGCACGCCGTCGGTGGGCACGATCTCCCGTCCCAGCGGCATCAGCGAGATCGGGATCATCTTCAGGTGCGCGATCCCGAAGGGGATGCCGATGATCGTCACGAAGAAGCCGACAGCCGCCACCACGTGGCCGATGGTGATCCAGATGCCGGCCACGATCAGCCAGACGACGTTGCCCACGCCGGAGGCGACCCCGGCGTCGGACCGCTGTCGCGCGGTGTACCCGAAAGGCCACAGCGCGTATACGGCCAGCCGGAAGCAGGCGATCCCCCAGGGGATGGTGATGATCAGGATGCAGCAGATCACGCCGGCGACCAGGTAGCCGAGCGCCATCCACACCCCCGAGAAGATCAACCAGAGAATGTTGAGCACGAGCCTGATCACGGTGGGGATCCCTTCCGAGGGGGTGGGTGAACTGTGGGCG
>NZ_VKHT01001464.1 GCF_014141535.1 Streptomyces alkaliphilus
GGGTAAGGGAGGAGAGGACCGGCCGTTCGGGTGACGCCCGTCCGCCCGTTACCTCCGGATACGCACGGTGTGGATGTCACATCAGTGCCACAGAACCCCTCTCGCTTCCGAAACTTTCCCCCCGGTGTTCCCCACACCACTAGGGTTCCCGAGGCAACAAGATGTGATGCGCAAGGATGTTTCGGAGGGGACCCCCATGACCACGCCGCCGCCCACCGGCCCCAACCCGTACGGCTCGCCCCAACAGCCGGGGCAGCCGCCCCAGCAGCCCGGCTACGGCCACCCGCCGCAGCCGGGAGCCCCGACCGGGACCCCGTCCCCCGCGGGCTTCGGCGCTCCCGGCTCCGCACCGCAGGCCGGCTTCGGCACCCCGGGCGTTCCCGGTGCTCCCGGCGGCCCCGCCGCGGAGGAGCCCAAGAAGAACAAGAAGTGGCTGCGCGCGGTCGGGCCGGTGGTGGCGCTCGCCATCGCGGGTGGTTTCTTCTTCTTCGGCGGCAGCGACGCCAAGGGCTCCGATGTGGGTGACTGCCTGCGCAACGAGGGCAGCATGGTCACTCCGGACATGAAGAAGGTGGACTGCTCCTCGGACGGGGCCGAGTACGAGATCCTGAAGCGGGTGGAGGGCGACACCTCCAGCACCGCGTGCTCCGATGTGCCCGACTACACCGACCAGTACTACGAGGAGCACAGGGGCAAGACCTTCTCGCTCTGCCTGGTCCGGCTCTGACCCCCTCCCTCCGGCCCGGTGAGCCGGTCCGGATCACATCGCCCCACCCCGGGTACGGCCGCCGGAAAACCTGATGCCGGGGATCCCGACGTCGGGGTCACAGAAGGAGGGGCACGTTTCACGTGAAACGTGCCCCTCCTTCTGTCTTCCGACCCCCGGGC
>NZ_VKHT01001465.1 GCF_014141535.1 Streptomyces alkaliphilus
CCACCGGGCCGGTCGACCCCGCCGTGGCCGATCCCGACCGGACCGCCCCCCTGCCGGCGCAGCGCCCCGCCGGCACCGGCAACGTCCCCGCGACCGAGCGTCGTTACCGCGGCCCCGACAGCGCCCGGGCGGCCGAGCGTGCCCGGCAGGCCCGGATGGCCGTGGTCGGTCCGGTCACCGAGCGCTGGGCCCCCGAACAGGCCGGCCCCGTCTACGAGCACTGGCGACTGGCCCCGCCCGTCGGGCCCGCCGCCGACCTGTGGGCGCTGGGCGCCCTGCTCTTCCGCGCCGTGCAGGGCCACCCGCCCTATCCGGAGGACAACGTCCTGGAGCTGGTGCAGGCGGTGGTCTCCGAACAGCCCGCCTTCGCCGAGGAGTGCGGGGCGCTGCGCCCCGTGGTGGACTCCCTGCTGCGTCAGGACCCCACCGAGCGTCCCCATCCGGAGGAGGTCCGCGGCTGGCTGCGGTCGATCATCCGTTCGGCGCCCGAGCCCGACGTGGGCCGCCGCACGGTCACCGCGCCGCCCATGCTGGAGGCCGGGGCACCCGCCGACCCCCGCCGGCTGCCGGTGGTGCGCCGGCGGGGTGAGTTGGTCTCCCGTCGCAAACGACCCGCGTCCTCCCCGCACCGCCTGGGTTGGCTGTTGCTCCTGCTGGTGCTGCTGCTGTGCGGGTTGGCGGTGGCCGTCGCCGCGTTCCTGCTGCCGGAGTCGGACGAGAACGGGACGGGCGCCGGCGCCGCCCCGACCCCGACCGAGCCGCCGGTCGACCCCACCGGTGTCGGCAGCCCCGGCCCGCAGGAGCCGACCGGCCCCGGGGGGACCGGTGAGGACGGGGACGACTCCACCGCCGGGCCCACCGACCCGGACGAGCCCGGGGACGGGACG
>NZ_VKHT01001466.1 GCF_014141535.1 Streptomyces alkaliphilus
GGGCGCGGCGATCCCCCGGGGGACATCCCCCCGGCCGTCCCCGAGACGGCTCGGGGACGGCCGGGGACGGCCTCCACCCGGAGGTGGTGGGGCCCGCCCCCGTTCTACTCCCCCGGGCGGAGGATCGGTCCAGACCCCGGGGCGATCCGTGGGCACCCCCGCCGCGCATAGCGTGGCACCATGACCACGCCAGGAAGCACTCCGCCGGTGACACCGCTCACCTTCTCGGCCTATGTCAGGGCGCGCGGACCGGTGTTGTTGCGCACGGCCCGTTCGTTGACGCCGAACCCGAACGACGCCGAGGACCTCCTGCAGACCGCGCTCACCAAGACGTTCGTGGCCTGGGACCGCATCGAGGATCGGCGTGCCCTGGACGGCTACGTGCGGCGCGCCCTGATCAACACCCGGACCTCGCAGTGGCGCAGGCGCCGCGTGGACGAGCACCCGGTGGACGAACTGCCCGAGCCCGAGCCCGCCCCGGAGACCGATCCGGCCGAGCGGCAGGCCCTGCGCGAGGCGATGTGGCGGGCGGTGCTGCGACTGCCTCCCCGCCAGCGGGCGATGGTGGTGCTGCGCTACTACGAGGATCTGAGCGAGGCCCGCACCGCAGAGGTGTTGGGGGTGTCGGTGGGCACGGTCAAGAGCGCCGTCTCCCGCGCCATGTCCCGGCTGCGGATGGACGCCCGGCTGGCCGCCCTGGCGGCCCCGGAGGGCTCCGCGGAGTCGGCGGGAGCCACGGAAACGACCGGGGCGGAGATCCTGCCGGGTCCTCCGCTCGCGACCGGGAGGCGCCGCGGGGCCCGTGGCGGGACGGTCGGGCGGGGTCCCGCGACGCTGGTGGCCCGGGCTGCCTGAGCGCCGCCCCGGGTGCGCGACCACCGATCCC
>NZ_VKHT01001467.1 GCF_014141535.1 Streptomyces alkaliphilus
GGCGGGGAGGTGGGTTGCGATGGGTGGATGACCACGGACGAGGAGCGGGCCGAGCACGTCGAGGCGAACCGGGCGTACTGGAACGACCGCGGTGTGGCCGATCACGGCCCCCTGGCGCGGGAGCACTGGGCGGCGCCCGAGCCGCGCTGGGGCCTGTGGCGGACACCGGAGTCGGAGCTGTCGGTGTTCCCGCCGGATGTGGCCGGGAAGCGGGTGATCGAGCTGGGCTGCGGCACCGGGTACGTCTCGGCCTGGCTGTCCCGGGCCGGGGCCCACCCGACGGGGATCGACATCTCCGAGGGGCAGTTGGAGGTCGCCCGGCGGATGGCGGCGGAGTTCGGGCTCGACTTCCCGCTCGTGCACGGGGACGCCGAGCGACTGCCGTACGGCGACGGGGAGTTCGATCTGGCGATCAGCGAGTACGGGGCCTCGCTGTGGTGCGATCCGCACCGCTGGATCCCGGAGGCGGCGCGGGTGCTGTGCCCCGGCGGTCGGCTGGTCTTCCTGCGCCCCTCGCCGCTGTTCGCGCTGTGCGCGGCGGATGAGGGTCCGGCGGGCCCGCGCCTGTTGCGCCCGCAGTTCGGCACGAGCCGGTTGGACTGGGGCCGTTCCTTCGAGTTCACCCTTCCGCACGGGGAGATGCTGCGACTGCTGCGCTCCCGCGGCTTCGAGGTGGAGGATTTGGTGGAGATCCAAGCCCCGGAGAAGGCCCACCGGGAGTACGACTACCTGACCGCCGAGTGGGCGCGGAGTTGGCCGTGCGAGGAGCTGTGGCGGGCCCGGCTGAGGTGACCGGGGCCATGGCTCCGGGGGTCGGGGAGAGCCGGAACGCCACCGGCCGCCCGGCGGAGGCACGGCGCGCGCTGGAGGAGGCGTGCACGACGGT
>NZ_VKHT01001468.1 GCF_014141535.1 Streptomyces alkaliphilus
CTCCTGCCCGGCCGCCGTGGCCACGCCCGCCCGGCACGGCGCCCCGACCTGCGGTTGACCACCGTGGTCAAGCCCCCGGTCAACCCCTCAAAAGGGCATGGGAGCCCGTTATCTGCTCGGTGCGGAAGTGGTGGCGGCCCTCCATTCGAGAAGCCGGGAGAGCAGGGGAGAGCACGCGTTCCGGGATAGCGGAAGCGACCGTGAAAGGTGCTCCCCACCACCGGAGCACACGAAAGTTCCGTTGCATTGCGGAGATGCCAAGCCGTGCGTTTCCCCGGAGGAATCCGAAGGCCATGACGAATGGCGGGAGAGGAAAAGCTTTCCGATTACGGCGACAACTGCGCCGGTCCATTCCTCGACTACTGACCACCGAATGCGGGCACCGGTGAAACGGAATCGGGAAACCGGCGATCCGGCTCCGCAGGGCTCGGGGGTGGTCCCGGTGTTTCTCAAATTCTACCCGTGATGCATCACCAATCCACGGGACCGCGCGCCGGATGGCCGGGTGGGAAGGCGAGTGCGCTCGGGGTGGTCCCGGCGTTTCCCAACATCTACCGGTGATGCATCACGGCCCCTCGTCCGGCACGCTCCCGGTACTCGTTCCCGCCCAACTTCTCCGACCTCGTGCGGCCCGGCGGCCGCCGGGCCCCTGTTCCCGGCCGGTGCGCCCGACGGGGCGTCACTCCCGCGACCACCGACCCCACCTCGTAGCCCGGCCCACGCATGTACCCCCGCTCACCACTGGGCCGCACCCGCCCGACCATCCGGACCGCCCCCGTGGCCGGGGGCGCGGTGAATTGCGGAGCAATTCACCACGGAATTCGCGGAGCGAATTCCCGGCATTCCCCGAAGGGGAATGCCCCCGTAAAGCGCGCAGCGCTTTAC
>NZ_VKHT01001469.1 GCF_014141535.1 Streptomyces alkaliphilus
GGGGAGAGGACCGAGCCGGTCGAGGCCCGTTCGGCCAGGGCGTCCCGCAGGCGCTCGGCGGCGCCGTGCCGGTCGCGCCACCAGCCGTCGGGCACCGACCCGACCACGTTGGCGCCGTCCACGATCACCAGCCGGGCGGGGTGTTCTTCGGAGGGCTTCGCCGTGGTGTCCGATTCCGGGTCGTGCACGTCGCGGTCCTCCCCGTTCCGTTCGTGGTGCGCCGCTCCCGCGACCGGGGTCCCCCGGGCCGCCCCCGGGAAGCGGCGTGTCCCACGCTATCGGCCCTCCCGCTCCTCCCGCGCGCTGTTCGGGGCGTCGCCGGGGGCCTCCCCGTACCCGTTCCGGTCCGGGGCCCCGGCCGGTTCGGGAGCGGGCAGGGGTAGCGCCCGGACCCGCAGGCCGCTTCCCGCCGAACCCAACTCCTTCGCGAAACGCACCAGTTCGGTGATCGACCCCAGCCCCTTGTCGGTGGTCAGGGCGTCCGTGGCGGCCTCCGCCACCCGGTACAGGGCCGCCGGGTTGCTCAGCACCCCCCGCCGCTCGATCTCCCGGAGCACCCCCAGCAGCACCCGCTGCGGGGGTTCCAGGCCGTCCTCCGCCGGCTCGCCGACGGACCGGGCCGCCGCCGTGGCGCCGGTACCGTCCAGGCGGTGCGTGCCGGCCGGCCACTCGCGCCCCGAGGCCGGGTCGCGCAGGTCCACCGGGGTCCGCAGCTCGACTCCCTCCAGGGCGTCCACCAGGGCGCCCAGCCGTTCCACGTCCACCTCCAGGTAGTGGTCCATCCGCTCGCCCACCACCTCCTCGACCGCCCGCGCCAGGCAGGCGGGGCCGCCGGTGTCCCGGATCCCGCCGAGGCGGGAGTGCCCGGGGGCGGTCCCGGAGG
>NZ_VKHT01000147.1 GCF_014141535.1 Streptomyces alkaliphilus
CATCGGCGCGATCAAGGGCTGAGGTCCACCGGGCCCCGGGCGGGCGCGCCGCACCGGGGCCCGGTGGACCTCAGCCCTTGATCGCGCCGATGAGCATGCCCTTCTTGAAGTGCTTCTGCACGAACGGGGAGAGGATCGCCACCGGCAACAGGGCCAGCACCATCACCGCGGTCTGCACGGAGATGGAGGGGATCTGACCGGTGCCGATCGCCTGCCCCATGCCCTGTGGGCGGTTGCCGGCGACGACGATCTGTTCCATGACGTTCTGCAGCGGCAGCCGTTCCTGGCTCTGGATGTAGATGAAGGCGGAGAAGTAGTTGCCCCAGTAGGCCACGGCGTAGAAGAGCGAGATGACCGCGATGACCGCCCGGGAGAGCGGTAGCACGATCTGCCACAGGATGCGGAACTCCCCGGCGCCGTCGATGCGGGCGCTGTCCATCAACTCCTGGCCGATGTTCATGAAGAACGCGCGCAGCACCAGGATGTTGAAGACGTTGACCGCCATCGGCAGGATCAGCGCCGCGTAGGTGTCCATCAGCCCCAGGGTCTGGATCAGCAGGTAGCTGGGGATCAGGCCGGCGCCGCCGAAGAACATCGTGATGAGCAGGGTCATCAGGATGGAGCGGTGGCCCAGCGAGCCCATCCGGCTCAGGCCGTAGGCGGCCAGCACCGACACCACCAGCGAGAAGACGGTGCCGATGAGGGTGATGCACACGGAGATGAAGGTGGCCCGGGCGACCTGCCCCCCGCTGAGCAGTTCGCGGTAGGCGGCCAGGCTGAAGCCCTCCGGCCAGACCACCAGGCCGCCGGTCTTGTTGATCGTGGCGACGTCGGAGACCGAGGTCATGATCACGATCCACAGCGGGAAGAGGATGGCCAGCACGGCGATGGCCAGGATGACGCCCTTGGCCGCCAGACCGACGGGGTGGGGGCGCTCCTCCCACGAGGGGCGCCTGCGGTCGGTCTCGGTGACGTCGTCGGTGAGGACGCTCATGACTTCTTGTACACCCCCGCCTCGCCCATGGCGTGGGCGACCTTGTTCGCGGCCAGGATCAGGGCCAGGCTGAAGATCCCCTTGACGATGCCGACCGCCGCCGCGTAACTGAACTGGCCGTTCTTGATGCCGGCGAACCACACGTAGGTGTCGAGCACCTCCGAGGTGCCGGGGCCGACCGCCGTGCGCTGGATGATGAACTGCTCCATGCCGACGGTCAGCATGCCGCCGATCTGGAGCACCAGCAGCAGGGCGATGACCGGACGCAACGCGGGCAGCGTGACGTGCCACATCCGCCGCCAACGCCCGGCGCCGTCCACGGCCGCGGACTCGTACAACTCGTGGTTGACGGCGGCCAGTGCGGCGAGGAAGACGATGATGCCCCAGCCGGCGTCCTTCCAGATCAGCTGGGCGGTGATCAGGAACTTGAAGAAGCCCGGATCGGTCATCAGGTCGAAGCCGTCGGCGAAGCCGTGGTTGCGGGCGGTCTGGGCGATGAGACCGGCGCCGCCGAAGATCTGCTGGAAGACGGTGATGACCAGCACCCACGAGAAGAAGTGCGGCAGGTAGAGCACCGCCTGCGCCCACGCCCGCACCTTGCTGTGCAGGAAGCTGTTGATGAGGATCGCCAGGGCGATCGGGAGGGGGAAGAACAGGACCAGCTGGAGGAAGGAGAAGACCAGGGTGTTCTCCAGCGCGTTCCAGAAGTAGCGGTCGTTGACCATCCGCTGGAACTGTTCCAGGCCCACCCAGGTGCTGTTGGCGAGGCTTTCGAAGAAGCCGTTGCCCGCGTAGGGACTGAAGAACTGGAAGGCGATGACGTTGCCGGCGATGGGGATGTAGGCGAAGACGAACAGCAGCAGGACCGCCGGCATCGTCATCAGGATCAGCGTGCGGTCGCGGCGGAACCGCTCGCGGAATCCCACGCCGCCCTCGGGGATGTGGACGGTGGGCCTGCCGCGTCGGCGGCGGCCCCGCCCGCCCCGTCGCCGGGACCGGGGGCCGGGCGCTCGGCCGTCGGCGGGCTCGCCGTCGCCGGGCGTCGGGGGGCCGTCCCCGGACGCCGCCGCGGGGCGCGGAACCGTGCTCTGGGACACGGGCGGACCTCTTCTCCTGCGTGTCGTGTTCGGTGGTGCTCCCGCCCGCCGGGCGGTGACGCGCCGATGGCCGGCGGACACCGCCCCGTTTCCGGAGGGGCGGTGTCCGCCGGGGCACGCCGGGGGACGTCCGGCGGGGGCCGGCCGTTGGGCCGGGGTCGGTCAGGCTTCGTCCTCCAGCAGTTCCAGGTACCACTCGCGCAGTTCGTCACCGCCGTTGCGGCGCCACTCGGCGACGGCGTTCTGCATGTCGCTGATGGAGGCGCGGCCGCGCGTCACGTCGTCCTCCAGGTCCTCGAAGGCGTCGCTGAGGTTGGCGAAGCGGTCGGGCTCCTGGATCTGCCGGCCGTAGAACAGCGGTTCGCGCACGTGGGGCATCTGCCGCTGGTGCCAGGCGCACTTGTCCTCGACCACCCGGGGCTGGTCGGGGTGCGCGACGGCGGCCTCCGGGGAGGCGATGAAGACGTAGGTCTCGGGCTGGACCTCGACGGTGCCCTGGTCGGTGCGAACCGGCACACCGTCCTCGACGGTGTAGTGGGTCCGCTCGATGCCGTAGTTGCGCAGCCGGTTCTCGTAGGTGCCGTAGGGGGCGGCGCAGAGGTTGGCCAGTTCCAGGGCGTCGCGGATCCGGTCCTCGGAGAGGTTGCGGTTGATGAAGGTCCAGATGCCCGAGCCGTTGCCGGCCCAGATCACCGGGTCGCCGCCGTCGTGGGAGAAGAAGTCCATGGCGTTCATCCGGAAGTCCGGGTTGCCGCCGGTGACCTGCTCGCTCACCAGCCCGTGCCAGACGCCCTCGCCCTGGGCGATCATCAGGGTCTCGCCGGCCGCGAAACGGCTGTTGGCGTCGCCCTGGGCGGCCACGGAGTCGGGGTGGACGACGCCGGCGTCGAAGAGCTTGCGGCTCCACTCCAGTGCCTCGAGGTAGGCGTCCTCCTCGTAACGGTGGACGAGGGTGTCGCCCTCGCGGCGCCAGTACTGGGGACGGGAGGGAAGCACGCCGAAGTAGATGAAGGCGGCCCACTTGAAGTCGTCACAGGCCCAGACGCGGTTCCGGGCGGAGGTGATGTCCTTGGCGAAGGCGAGGAACTCGTCGAGGGAGCCGGGCGGGGTCCAGCCGTTGGCCTCGAAGACGTCCTCTCGGTAGAACGGCACCACGGCGCCGATCACCGGCTGCGGCATGGGCAGGCCGCGCAGGGCGCCGCCGAAGATGGATGCCTGCCAGGCGGGGGTGGGGATGGCCGCCAGGTTGGGGTAGTCCAGGACCGCGTCGCCGGAGAGGTAGGGGCCCAGGTCGGCGAAGCGCTGCTCGATGGCCCGGGGTATCTGGCCGCGCAGTTCCCACCCGGGGACGCACACCAGGTCGGGGATGTCACTGCCGGCGAGCACCGTGCCCAGCTTCTCACCGTAGGTGTTGCCGTCCTGGGTCTGCCAGTTGACGGTCAGGCCGACCCGCTCGTCCATGGTCGTCCAGTACTCGTTGCCGGCCCGCGGCGGGGTGCCCCACAGGGGGGTCATGGCGCTCAGTTCGCCGCCGCTGCCCTTGGCCTCGGGGACGGTGACACCGAGGTCGTCGACCTCGATGTACCGGTGGTAGCCGGGGACGGAGCCGTCGACGGAGGGGATGTCCGGGTCGACCGCCACCTCGGACGCCCGGTAGGTGGGGAGGATCTGCGCCGCCTGCTCCTCGCTGACGCGGCCCTCGCCACCGCCGCCGCCACCACCGTTGCCGCCGGATCCACAGGCGGCCAGAAGGGGGACGCCACCCGCCGTGGCCGCTGCTGCGACGGCGGTGGAGGCGAGGAACGATCTCCGGCTGGGCGCGGAGGGGGTCTTGGGCATGGCGTGAACCCTTCAGAGCGTCATTGCGGATCCCGCGCAGGACCTGGGGTGGCACGGTGGTCGAAGCGCTTCGATGTTGCGCAGAGGTTAAGGCGGGACAGGAGACAGCACAAGAGATGTCCCCAAGAAATCTCAGGGACGCACGGAATCACACGTCCATCCCCTGATGGGTCGCCGCGGTATCGAGGGCCGGAAGATGCCGTTAGATGTCTTGACATCCACACCGGGAGCGGTTGAGCATCGAAGCGCTTCAATGATCCGGTTCGGCGGGTCCGACCGCCTCCGTGCCCCGCGCCGGGTCGCGGCCCGTGAGCCCGCCGCCGCGGCGAGAGGAACCTTCCCCGTGACTTCCGAGCAGCTTCCGTTCCGTGATCCGCGTCGGGAGGACGGGGAACGGGTCGCCGACCTGCTGGGGCGCCTGACGCCCGAGGAGCGTCTGTCCATGCTGCACCAGTTCGCCCCGGCGGTGGAGCGGCTGGGCGTATCCGCCTTCCGAACCGGCCAGGAGGCCCTGCACGGGGTCGCCTGGATGGGCCCCGCCACCGTCTTCCCCCAGGCCGTCGGCCTGGGCGCGACCTGGGACGAGGAACTCCTGCGGAAGATCGGCGAGGCCGTGGGGCGGGAGGTGCGGTCCATGCGGACCCGCGACCCGCGGGTGGGGCTGAACGTCTGGTCACCCACCGTCAACCTGTTGCGTCACCCGCTGTGGGGTCGCAACGAGGAGGGGTACGCCGAGGACCCGCGCCTGACCGCGGCCCTGGCGACCGGTTACACCCGCGGGTTGCGCGGGGATCACCCCACCCGTTGGCGCACCGCGCCGATCCTCAAGCACTGGCTGGCCCACAACCACGAGACCGACCGCGACACCGCGTCCACCTCCGTGCCGCCCCGGGTGCTGCACGAGTACGAACTGCCGGCCTTCCGCGGGCCGGTGCGCGCCGGCGCGGTGGCCGGGGTGATGCCCGCGTACAACCTGGTCAACGGTCGGCCCAACCACCTCTCACCGCTGTTGGAGACGGAGCTGCGGAGGTGGACGGAGCTGCCCCTGGTGGTCTGCTCCGACGCCGGCGCCCCGACCAACATCGCCGGCTCCGAGGAGTATCACCCCGACCACGCCTCGGGGCTGGGCGCCGCCCTGCGGGCGGGGGTGGACAGCTTCACCGACCACGGCGAGGACGGCGGCCCCACCCTGGAGCGGCTGCGGGAGGCGCTGGAGCGCGGACTGATCGGACAGGAGCACATCGACGCGGCGGCGCTGCGGCTGCTGGGGATGCGACTGCGGCTGGGCGAGTTCGACCCGGACGGCGGCCCGTTCTCCGACCCGGCGGATCACGCCTTCGACACCCCGGAGCACCGGGCCCTGGCACTGCGGGCGGCCGAGGCCGCGATCGTACTGCTGCGCAACGAGCCGCCGGCCGCCGACGGGGCGGAGGGCGCCCCGTTGCTGCCGCTGCCCGCCGGGAGTCGGATCGCGGTGGTCGGACTCCTGGCCGACGAGTGCAAGCTCGACTGGTACAGCGGCGCCCTGCTGCGCCGCTCCACTCCCCTGGACGGGCTGCGGGAGCACCCCGACATCGCCTCGGTGACGTACGCGGAGGGCACCGACCGGGTGCGGCTGCGCTGCGCGGACGGGTGGCTCACCGTGCCGGATGACCCGGCCGGGGAGACCCCGGACGGTGACGAGGGGACGGACGCCGCCGACGAGGGGGCACTGGACCCCGCGCTGCTGCGCGGACGCACCGACCTGCCGCCCCTGACCGTCGGACCGCGGGACAAGGCGGAGGAGTTGCACCCGGTGGACTGGGGCGGGGGCGTGTTGACGCTGCGCGCCGGCTCCGGGACGGCCGGCCGGTACCTGTCGGTGGCCGACGACGGCATGGTGCGGGCCTCGGCACGGCAGCCGGGCGGCTGGGTGGTGCAGGAGACCTTCACCGCGGAGGCGATCGCCGGGGGCGCCCCGGGGGACGGATCGACCCTCACCGGGCTTCGTGAGGACGGACCGGTGCTGCTGCGGCACCGGGGCACCGGCCGGCCGCTGGTCGCCGCTCCGGAGGGCCTGCGGGTGGCCGGGGAGGGCGAGGAGCCCACCGCCTTCACCGTCGAGGTCGTCGCCCGTGGCGCCGATGAGGTGGCCGCCGCCGCGGCCGGCGCGGACGCCGTGATCGTGGTGGCGGGCAACGATCCGCACATCAACGGCCGGGAGACCGAGGACCGGCTCACCCTGGCGCTCCCCGAGCAGCAGGACGCCTTGTGGCGGGCGGCCCGGGCCGCCAATCCGCGCACGGTGCTGGTGCTCTCCTCCTCCTACCCCTACGCGGTGACGGAGGCCGCCGGGGAACTGCCGGCCCTGCTGTGGACGGCGCACGGCGGTCAGGCGGCGGGCACGGCGCTGGCCAGGGCGCTGTGCGGGGACGTCTCCCCCGCCGGTCGGCTGCCGCAGACCTGGTACGCCTCCGACACAGACCTGCCGGATCCGCTCGACTACGACGTGATCGGTTCCCGGCTCACCTACCTGTACCACCCGGGTGAGCCCCTGTTCCCCTTCGGCCACGGCCTGTCCTACACCTCCTTCGAGCACCGCGACCCGAGGCCGGCGCCGATCACCGGCGGGGACGGCGAGGTGCTGCGGGTGGAGGTCACGGTGGTCAACACCGGCGACCGCGCCGGCGAGGAGGTCGTCCAGCTCTACACCCGGGCCCTGTCGTCGCCGGGCGGGGGCGAGACGGTCCCGGCCCGTCCGCTGCGCGCACTGGCGGCCCACCGCAGGCTGCGGCTGGAGGCGGGGGAATCCCGGCGGATCGCGCTGGAGGCCCCGGTCGAGGAGGTGCTCGGCGTATGGGATCCGGCCTCCGGACGCCGGCGGGTGCCGGGTGGCCGGTACGCGCTGGAGGTCGGGGCCTCCTCCCGCGACATCCGAGCCTCGGTGGAGGTGGAGGTCGCCGGGGAGCCGGCGCGACCCCGGACGATCGCGGCGAGAGGACTGGCGGCGGCCGACGCCGATGTGCTGGACGGCGTCGAACTGGTGGACCGCGACCGGGAGAGCGGTGACGCCGCCACGCCCCGGGACCCGGCGACCCCGGCGCGACTGCTGTACCGCGCCTGCGACCTCGGCGCGGCGGGCGGTCCGGCGGTGACCGTCACGGTGACGGCCGCGGCCGAGGGGCGGCCGGGACGGATGGAACTGCGGTGCCCGGGGGCGGAGGCCGTCGAGATCCCGGTGCCGGCGGGGACGGACCGTTACGACCACCGGCGGTTCACCGCGGGGCTGCCGCTGCCCGGAGGGATGGGCGCGACGGTGGATCTGGAGGTGATCCTGCACGGGCCGGTGCGGTTCGCCGCGCTGGAGTGCGGGGACGGGTCGGGCGGCGAGGCCGCCACCGGGTGACCACCCCCGTCGCGGCACCGTCACCCGGAGGGGTTCGCCCCACCGCCGGTGGCGGTGCCGCGGCACCGGGGAGCGGCACCGTTCGGTCCTCCGAACGGTGACCGGGGGTGATCCGGAACGGGGCCGGGCCCGAACGGTGTGATCCGTTCGGGCCCTGTCTCTATA
>NZ_VKHT01001470.1 GCF_014141535.1 Streptomyces alkaliphilus
GGGCGGGGGCGGCGTCCAGGCGCGCGGGGTCCTCGGCGTGGACGAGGAGCAGGCCGTCGAAGGCGGCGAGGGCCGCCATCACGGTGTCCAGGCGCTCGGCGTCCAGCGGGGGGAACTCCTCGACGCCGGAGGGCGAGAGGAAGCATTTGAAGCCCATCACCCCGGCGTCGTGCAGGGGACGCAGGTCGGCGGCGTTGTCGGGGACGGCGCCGCCCCAGAAGGCGATGTCCACCACGGCACGGGGCCGGGCGACCTCCCGTTTGACGGCGAGGGCCTCGACGGTGGTGGTGGGTGGAAGGCTGTTGAGCGGCATGTCGACGATGGTGGTGACGCCACCGGCGGCGGCGGCCCGGCAGGCGGTGGCGAACCCCTCCCAAGGGGTGCGGCCGGGGTCGTTGACGTGCACGTGGGTGTCGACGAGACCGGGGAGCAGGGCGGTGTCACCCAGATCGACCGGCCGCGCGTCCGGCGGTGGGGTGACGTCGTGGGGCAGAACGGCCGTGACGCGCCCCCCTGAGACGGCGACGGCCCCGGGACGGGTACCCTCCGGGAGGACGACGCGGGTGGACCGCAGGAGGGTTTCGACGGTGGGCGGCACGGCGGAACTCCTGTTCATCGGGGTCGGCGGGCGTCCCGGGTGAGGACGGCGCCGTCCCGGGCCGGAGGAGTCGACGGGCTCGGAGGGGGTCTCGGACCTCGCGCCGGCCCGCCGGGTCGGCGGGTTCGCGAGGAAGCGATTTCAACAGTGTGTTGATGTTCCGGGGAGTCTCGGACGCCGACGGGTTCGCGTCAAGTCCCACCCCTGCGCGCCGGCGGGAAGACGACACTTCCGTACCATGGAAGCCCGGTCTTGTTACACGAAAACCACACCGCTGTCCCCGCC
>NZ_VKHT01001471.1 GCF_014141535.1 Streptomyces alkaliphilus
GGGGCAGGGGGCGGAGGTGAGGTTGCGCCGGGTGCCCGAGCTCGCCCCGGATTCGGCCATCGACGCCAACCCCGAATGGCGTACCCACGTGGACGCGACGAAGAACCAGGTGGCGGAGGCGACGCTGGATGATCTGGAGTGGGCGACCGCGTATGCCTTCGGCAGCCCCACCCGGTACGGGAACGTCACGGCCCAGCTGAAGCAGTTCATCGATCAGACCGGCGGGTTGTGGCAGGCCGGTGCCTTCCACAACAAGCCGGTGACCAGCTTCACCTCGGCCCTCAACCGGCACGGGGGGCAGGAGTCGACCATCCTGTCGATGAACAACGTGTTCTACCACTGGGGATGCGTGATCGTGCCGCCCGGCTACACCGATCCCCTGTTGTTCGAAGCGGGGGGCAATCCGTACGGCACCGGCTGGCCCAGTGGAGGCGGCGAGGGGCCGGATGAGGCAACGCTGGCGGCCGCCCGCTACCAGGGGCGGCACCTGGCCGACATCGCAGCCCGGCTGCAGGGCTGAGAAGCGGGGAGGGCCCGTCGGGCGCTCCCGGGGTCCCGGGGCTCGTCGTGGTACCCCGGTTTGTCGGGGCTCGTGGCGCGGTGGTTCCTCCTCTCCGACGGGCAGGAGTGACGGTCGAGGGGGCACCGAGGTCGTGTCCCCGTGCCCGGGGCTCCGGCGCGGCGTACGGTCGGACATATCGGTGGGGGTGGGATTCGGAGCGTCGAGGAGTGGTGGGCGATGAGCACAATCGAGACCGACGAGTGCGTGGACGTGCAGGTCACGGACTGTGATCGGGAGACCGCCGACGCCGTGTTCGGTGTCCTGAGGACGGCCTTCCCGAGCGGGACGGAGGCAGCGGAACGCGGGGGAGGGAGCGGTGG
>NZ_VKHT01001472.1 GCF_014141535.1 Streptomyces alkaliphilus
GGCCGCGGCCGGCCCGGGGAAGTTCTCCGGGGGCCGCAACCGCTGCCCGGGCAGCCCCGCCATCTCGTACTTCAGGAGCTTCCTCGCCTTCTCCGGGTCGGTCTCGCCCTCCCCGTACGCCGGGCACAGGTGGGTGATCGGGCACGCGCCGCAGGCGGGCTTGCGGGCGTGGCAGATGCGGCGGCCGTGGAAGATGACGCGGTGGGACCAGTCGGTCCATTCCTTCTTCGGGATGATCTCCGCGATCTCGGCCTCCACCCGGTCCGGGTCGGTGGCCTCGGTCAGCCGCCAGCGGCGCACCAGGCGGCCGAAGTGGGTGTCCACGGTCAGGCCGGGGACGCCGAAGGCGTTGCCCAGGACGACGAAGGCCGTCTTGCGGCCCACGCCCGGCAGTCTCACCAGGTCCTCGAGCCGGCCGGGCACCTCGCCGTCGAACTCGTCCCGGAGCATCGCGGAGAGGCCGAGCAGCGACTTCGCCTTGTTGCGGAAGAAGCCGGTGGGGCGGATCAGCTCCTCCAGCTTCTCCGGGGCGGCGGCGGCCATCGAGGCGGGGTCCGGGTAGGCGGCGAAGAGGGCCGGTGTGGTGCGGTTGACCCGCAGGTCGGTGGTCTGTGCGGACAGCACGGTGGCGACCAGCAACTCGAAGGGGTTGCGGAAGTCCAGCTCCGGGTGGGCGTAGTCGAAGACCTCGGCCAGCTCGCGGTTGATCCGGCGGGCCCGGCGTACCATCGCGAGTCGGGTCTCCGGCTTGCGGCCCCCGCCGGCCGTGCTGTTGCGCTGTGACATGCGCTCCAGATTACGGGCCGGGTGGTGCCCGCGGAGGTGGAAACAGAGGGGATCGGGCCGGTTCCCGGCGGAGGACCGGCCGGGCCCCGGCGGG
>NZ_VKHT01001473.1 GCF_014141535.1 Streptomyces alkaliphilus
GCCGGAGGGCGGGCCGGGCTCGGGCCGGTCCGCCCCGGGGGTGTCGCTCATCGCGGAACTCCTGCGGCCGGGAACGAAGGTGCGTGGACGCCCGGTTCGGCCGACGGCCGGCACGCGGGCCCCACCGCCTCCCGACGGTACCGGAGCGGGACGGGGACCGGCAGTCGCCCTTCCGGTCCCCCGGGCTTCCGGTTCCGCGGGGCCGACGACTCACCGGGGTCGGTTCGCGGCACCCCCGTCGCCATCCGTCCCCTCGACCTCCTCGACGCGTTTGCGCAGCCCCGCCAGTGCCCGGTCGATGATGACCTTCTCGGCCTTGCGCTTGATGGTGCCGAGCATCGGCATCTTCACGTCGACGGCGAGGCGATAGGTGACCTCGGTGCGTCGGCCGCCCTCCAGCGGAACCAGGCGGTAGGCGCCGTCCAGGGTCCGCAGCATCTTCGACTTCACCAGCGACCAGCGCACCTCCAGCGCGCCGATCCACTCGTAGGCGATGGTGTGCTCGTCGCGGATGGCCCCGGCGTCGAGGAGCAACCGCACCTCGGTGGCCCGACCCCGCTCGTCGGTGGCGAGGATCTCGGCCTCCTTGACCTCACCGGTCCAGTCCGGATACCGATCGAAGTCGGCGATGACGGCCATCACGGCGTCGGGCGTCGCCTCGATCGTGATGCTGGACCTGGTGTGCTCCTCCGCCATCGGCGCGGCTCCTCGGATGCTGCTGTCCGGTACTGCCCCTGTGTCGGGCCGGTGTCGGCCCCTGCGGCCGCGCGGTCCCCTCTTCCGGGCTCACACGGTGCCGTGGGAAGGCTACCGCGCCGGAACGGCCCGGGGACGACCTCCGGGAGAGCGGGGGGTGACGGGGCGGGGATCCTCCGGAGC
>NZ_VKHT01001474.1 GCF_014141535.1 Streptomyces alkaliphilus
GTCCGGGGGCTGACCGGTCCCGCGCCCCGGTCAGCCCCCGGACTCGCCGGTACCGGCGATCGTCTCGTGATGTCGGATGACCTCGGCGATGATGAAATTGAGCAGTTTCTCGGCGAAGGCCGGATCGAGCCGGGCGTTCTCCGCCAGGCTCCGCAGACGGGCGATCTGACGGGCCTCCCGCTCGGGGTCGGCGGGCGGCAGCCGGTGCTCCGCCTTGAGTCGGCCGACCTGCTGGGTGCACTTGAAGCGCTCGGCGAGCATGTGCACGACGGCGGCGTCGATGTTGTCGATGCTCTCCCGCAATCGGGTGAGTTCGGCACGGATGGCGGGGTCCGTGACCGCGCCGCTCCCGGCGCTCCCCCCGGATGGGGAGGGGGCGACGGTCGGGACGGCCTCCCCGGCGGCGCCGACGACGGTGTCGGGGTGATCGGGATGCTCGGTCTCGCTGTGACTCACGCCGTGACTGTACGTCGCGGGCGCCGGGCGGGGTACGGGGTGTCCGCGCATCGGGCGCCGGGCCGACCTCAGGAGGGCCGAACGGTGATCGTGGGTTCGTGCCGTACGGGGAAGGCCACCGACGCGGCGATGAAACATGCCTCGGAGGCGGGAGCGTGCAGCCGGCGGGCCTCCTCGAGCATCTCCTCCCCCGCCACCTCCACCCGGGGGCGCAACACCGCCTCCGTGAAACGTCCGCCGCCGGCCCGGGTCGCCAGATCGCCCACCGGCTCGTCCTCGTAGGCGGTCACCACGACTCCGGAGTCGGCGCATTGGTGCAGGTAGGACAGCATGTGGCACTGGGCGAGCGAGGCGAGGAGCAACTGTTCGGGGTTCCAACGGGCCCGATCCCCCCGGTACATCGGGGCGGAGGCACCGGGGA
>NZ_VKHT01001475.1 GCF_014141535.1 Streptomyces alkaliphilus
GGGGGGAGGTGTCGGTGTTCACGTTCTTCGCCTGTTCGGTGCCTGTTCGGTGGGGTGCGTCCCGGTCAGAGGAAGTCCCTGGTCGAGGGGCCGAAGAACTCGATCTCGGCGATGGCGACCTGTTTGTCGTCGGAGGCGGCGTACGCGGTGTCGAGGACGAAGCGGACGGTGACGACCCGCTTGGCGCGGAAGCCGCGGTGCTGCGGTCCCACGCCCTGGTCCAGGGTGAGGTCGCGGGTGGTCTTCATGCCGTTGGCGTGGGTGATCTCCACCTCCATGCGACGCGGGAGGGCGGATTCGCCGAGTTGGTCGGCGCGGATGGAGACGCCGGGAGTGATGACGACATCGAGGAGGTCGACGGGCTCGTCGAAGCGGGCTTCGATCCACTCGCCCACCCCGGCCTGCGAGACGCCCGGCCCCCACCAGGTGTTGTTGAGCTTGTCGAAGGCCAGTTCGGGGCCTTGGTCGCCGTAGGACCAGGAGGCGTCGACACGGTTCGGGGCCACCGGGGCGCGCTCGGCGAAGTGGTCGCGGGCCGCCTCGACGGCACCGGGCAGTCGAACGAGGCCGAGGATCAGCAGGGAGGCCACGACCCCGATGAGCATCCACCTGAGCAGGTACCGCAGACCACGGTCCGGCAGGGGACGATCACCGGCCCATGGAACCTCCTCGTCACGGTGGTCGAACAGCCGTCGCCACCACGGAAGGCGCTCGGGGTCCGCCTGCTCCTCGGTCGCCGCCATGGACATGGCGCAGCGGGCGCAGTAGTGCCGGCCCGGGTGGTTGGACATCCCGCACCAGCGGCAGGGCACGCCCCCCTCGGCCCCGACCTCCCGGCCGGGTCCCGTCGCGCGGGGCCGGGCGGGGGCGGTCC
>NZ_VKHT01001476.1 GCF_014141535.1 Streptomyces alkaliphilus
CTCCCCACCGGCGAAACGACCACCCCTGCCCGTGCGTGCGATGAAGTACCACGGCGTGGTCATGGGCGTGGGCGCGCTCTGCATCCTGGTCAACGGCCGGGGCCCGGGCCCGTTGTGGTTCACCGGCGTCGCGCTGGTGCTCCTGGGGGTGTTGGGGAACCTCCTGCTGGGGGCGTACCAGAGGCCGCGCGGCGAGCACCCCCCGACCCCGGTGCGGATCCCGGTGGCCGGCCGTTGGCGGGCGGTGAACGGCCCGGCCGACAAGGTGCCGAGTCACACCCATCGGCACGCGCAGACCTACGCCATCGACCTGACCCATCACCCCCGGTCGGCGGAGGACGGGGAGGTTCCCACTCCCCCGTTCCGGTGGTTCCTGCCGGCTTTCCGGAGGCCGGAGGACTACCCCGCCTTCGGCAGACCGATCCTGGCGCCGGGTGACGGCGTGGTGGTGCGAGCGGTGGACGGGCAGCGCGACCATCTCACCCGGACCTCCCTGCCGGGGCTGGGCCTGATGTTCCCGGAGGGTTTCGCGCGGAGCATGGGACGCACCCGCCACCTGTTCGGCAATCACGTGGTCATCGACCTCGGGAACGGCGTGTACGCGGCGATGGCGCACCTGCGGCGCGGTTCGATCCGGGTGACCGCCGGGGACCGGGTGACGGCGGGCCGGCCGATCGCGGAGTGCGGGAATTCGGGCAACTCCACCGAGCCCCATCTCCACGTCCAGCTCATGGACGGTCCGGACCCGGCGACCGCGCGCGGCCTGCCCTTCGAGTGGCGTTACCGGGAGGACGACGGGGGCGACGGGGGAAGGGTCCGCGTCGGGGTGCCGAAGAACCTGTCCCGTTTCATCCCGGCGGACGCCGGGGAGGCC
>NZ_VKHT01001477.1 GCF_014141535.1 Streptomyces alkaliphilus
GCCTCCCGACCCACCCCGTTCCGGCGGTTCGGCGTTCTTCTCCGGGCGACGCCCGGGGCCCTCCTCGTCGTCCTCCCGGGGGTGGCCGTCTCCGTCCCGGCCGCGTTGCTCACCGCCTCCCCGATTCCGGTGCTGCTCGCCCTCGTCGTGATGCCCGTGCTGCTGCGGGTCCGGCACCGCCGCCGGCTGCGGGCGGAGGCCGAGCGCCGGGTGGAGGAGGTGATCTCCTGGTGCGCGGCGCTCGCGGCCGAGGCCAGAGCCGGACTGCCGCCGTACCGGGCACTGGTGGCGGCGGGACCGGCGGGGCTCGGGCCCCGGGCGTCCGAGGTCCTGGACGCCGCCCGGATCGGGGACGGTGTGCCGGAGGCGTTGCGGCGCCTGGCCGGCGAGCCCGGGGCCGAGGGGCTCGGCGCGGCGGCGGCCTGTTGGCGGGTGGCCCTGGACAGCGGGTCCTCCCTGGCCGACGGTCTGGACCGGGTGGCCGACACCCTGCGGGCCGAGCGCGACCGGCGGGCCGATCTGCGCGCCGAACTGGCCGGCCCCCGCACCACCGCCGTGGTCCTGGCCGGTCTGCCCCCGGTCGGCCTGGCACTGGGGTCCCTGATGGGCGCGGCTCCGGTGGACGTCCTCCTCCACACCGCGGTGGGCCGGATCTGTCTGGCGGCCGGCTGTCTGTTGGAGGGACTCGGCCTGGCCTGGGCGGCGGCGATCGTCCGCTCCGCCGAACGCGGCGGGGCGGCGGGAGCCGGCCCCGCCCTTCGGGGAGGTGTCCGGTGACCTCCTTCCCGGTGACCTCCTTCCCGGTGTTCCACCCGGCGCTCCCGGCCACCGCCCCGCCCGGGGGCGGGATCGGCACGGCGGCCGGTGGG
>NZ_VKHT01001478.1 GCF_014141535.1 Streptomyces alkaliphilus
GTTGCGCACCGCCGACAAGCCCGGGGACCCGGAGGGGCCCGCCGGGTTGAGCGCTCCCGGCCCGCGCACGCCGCCGGACTGAGCGGCGGACCCGGGGGCCCGGGTGGAGGAGAACGGCGGTCGCCCCGCGTGCCGGCGGGAGCCGGCACGCGGGGCGACCGTGTGAGGGGGTGCGCTCGGGTGTGTGACGCTCAGGGCCCATGGCCGGCCGGCGCCGCGCACGCCCCGGGCGCGCACGCCGTCATCATCCCGACCCGGGCCGGCGCGGCGCCCCGGGAGTCGGCGGGGCCCCGGTGCGCGGCCGGGCAGGCGGACAGGGTGAGCCCGCCGAGGACGAGGGCGAGGGCGGCGCACACCACCCGCCGGCGCAACTGCCGGTACCGGGCGGTGTACTCGGCCCGCAGTTCGTGGCAGCGCTCGGTGACGGCCCGAAGGGTGCGGCGGGTCAGGGCCATGCGCTCCTCCGCGTACAGCCGGATCAATTCCTCCCGTCGCTCGCCGGTGAGCCAGGGCATCCGGTCGGCGAGGGCCTCGCCCTCGACGCGGGCGGTCCGCAGTTCGGACTGGACGAGGAGGTAGCCCTCCAACTGATTGATCCCGCCGGCGATGTCGCGGTCGTGTGGCACGACGGTCCCCCGGGTGGTCAGGGCCGCTCGCGGCCGGGTCCGTCGGCGCGGTGGGATCCGCCGTACCCCTCGGGTCGGTCGCCGCGTCCCTCCTCGCCGACGCTTTCCGGGTCCCGGGGGGCGCCGGGTCGGTCGAACAGCGCCTCGTCGGTGTCCACGGCGTCCCGGCCGCCCGCCATGTGCTCCTCGCCGAGCGCGGAGACCCGGGGGTGGTGCAGGTCGAAGGCGGGGGATTCGGAGC
>NZ_VKHT01001479.1 GCF_014141535.1 Streptomyces alkaliphilus
GGGTCTCCTTCGAGCGGTGGCCGACGGGGAAAGGCCGCACCGGGGCTTCGGGGGCGGAGCCCCGGGAGCCGGGTGGTCAGGCCGTGAGCACGAGGTCGTCGCGGGTGAGTGTCTTCCGGGCGGTCTCGGTGAGCCGGTCTCTCGCGATGTCGGCGTAGTGTTCGGTCTTCTCCACCCCGATGAAGTCGCGTCCCTCCAGCAGGGCGGCCACTCCCGTGGAGCCGGAGCCGGCGCAGAAGTCGAGCACCGTGCCGCCCGGAGGGCTGATCTTGACCAGTTCGCGCATCACCTCGACCGGCTTCTGGGTGATGTGCCGCCGCTTGGAGCCCGAGGGCTGGGAGGCGGAGTACAGGCCGGGCAGGTAGACGGGATTGCGGGAGCCGTCCAGCGTTCCGTTGGACCCCCACACGACGAACTCGCAGTTCTGTGTGAAGCGGCCCTTCTGCGGCCTGGCCTGCGGTTTGTGCCAGGCCAGCACGCCGCGCCACAGCCATCCGGCCGCCTGGATCGCGTCGGTGGTGATGGGCAACTGCCGCCAGTCGGTGAACAGCAGCGCGGTGCCGCCGGGCTTCGTCAGGCGGTGGGCCTCGGTCATGAGCTGGGTGAGCCAGAACCCGTAGGAGCGCTGGTCCATGTTCTCGCCGGTGAAGTCGGCCAGGGCGTGCTTGGCGTCGGCCGAGGTGTACTTCTGCCTCGCCGAGCGGGAGGTGCGTTCCTTGGCGGTCCGGCCGCCGGAGTTGTAGGGCGGGTCGGTGATCACGGAGTCAACGCAACCGTCCGGCAGCGTGGTGAGCACACGCAGGGCGTCGCCCCGGTGCAGGGAAAAAGGCAAAGAGGTACCCCGATTCGGGTGGGGGAATTCGAGGG
>NZ_VKHT01000148.1 GCF_014141535.1 Streptomyces alkaliphilus
GTGCGGGGACGGACGCGGAGGGCCGTCCGCCCTCCGCGGCCTCGGCGGCCGTGCTGTTGACCGCGTCCAGCCACGCCCGGTGCTCCTCGGCGCGGTCGGAACGGAACCCGGAGTCCAGGACCCGTTCCCCGTGGCGCCAGGTGAGCACCAGCAGGCCGCCGTCGGTGAGCACCTTCCCGGCGATTCCCCGGTCCAGCCGGGCTCCGATCAGCCGGTCGGCGGGGACGAAGAAGTCCCGCGCGCCGGGCCTCACCACGCGCACGCCGTGGTCGGTGAGGGTCAGCTCGGCCGTACTGCGGGTGCCCAGGCCGCGGGTGACGATGCGGTCCAGCCACTGCTCGGTGGTGGTGGAGCCGAAGTAGCGTCCCCGCAGCACCATGCGGGCCGGGGCGTCGGGGGCGGGGTCAGTCGGCAGTTCGGGCAGGTCGGAGTGGAAGGAGCCCCGGCGGGCCCATCCCCGGCTCATCAACCAGTAGAGCAGGACGACGACCAGCAGCATGCCGATGGTCCAGGAGATGTATCCCGGCCAGTGGATCTCGGGACGCTCCACGGCGAACGTGCCCACGGGGGCGACGGGGCCGAGGCCGGTGAAGCCGGTGAAGCCGGTGAAGCCGGTGAAGCCGGTGAAGGGGGTGATCACGCGGGCTCCCCCTCCACGACGGTGGCCCGGCCGCGCAGGAAGGTGTACCGGACCCGGCCCGGCAACTCCATTTCGCGGTAGGGGGTGTTGCGGCTGCGGGAGGCGAAGGAAGCGGGATCCACCACCGCGCGGTGGTCGGGATCGAAGAGGACCAGGTTGGCGGGCTCGCCCGGGGCGACTGGCCGGCCGTGGCCGGTCAGGCGACCGATCTCCGCGGGCCGGTGGGACATCCGCTCCGCGACTCCGGCCCAGTCCAGCAGACCGGTGTCCACCATGGTGTGCTGGACCACCGACAGGGCGGTCTCCAGGCCCACCATGCCCATGGCCGCGGCGGGCCACTCGCAGTCCTTGTCCTCGTGCGGATGGGGGGCGTGGTCGGTGGCCACACAGTCGATGGTGCCGTCGGCCAACGCCTCGCGCAGCGCGCGCACGTCCCGCTCGGTGCGCAGCGGCGGATTGACCTTGTAGACCGGGTCGTAGGAGCGCACCAGTTCGTCGGTGAACAGCAGGTGGTGCGGGGTGACCTCGGCGGTGACCCGCCAGCCCTTGGACTTGGCCCAGCGCACGATCTCCACCGAACCGGCGGTGGACAGGTGGCAGATGTGCACCCGGGAGTCGACGTGGGCGGCGAGCAGCACGTCGCGGGCGATGATCGACTCCTCCGCGACGGCGGGCCACCCGCCCAGGCCCAGCTCGGCGGAGACGGTGCCCTCGTTCATCTGGGCGCCCTCGGTCAGTCGGGGCTCCTGGGCGTGCTGGGCGATCACGCCGTCGAATGCCTTCACGTACTCCAGCGCCCGCCGCATGATCACGGCGTCGTCCACGCACTTGCCGTCGTCGGAGAAGACCCGCACGCCGGCGGCCGACTCGTGCATCGCGCCCAGCTCGGCGAGCTGCTTGCCCTCCAGGCCGACCGTGACCGCGCCGACCGGCTGGACGTCGCAGTAGCCCGAGGAGCGACCCAGCCGCCACACCTGCTCCACCACTCCCGCCGTGTCGGCCACGGGGAAGGTGTTGGCCATGGCGTGGACGGCCGTGAAACCGCCCCGGGCGGCGGCCCGGGTTCCGGTCAGGACCGTTTCGGAGTCCTCGCGACCGGGCTCGCGCAGGTGGGTGTGGAGGTCGACCAGACCCGGCAGCAGCACGGCACCGTTCGCCTCGACGATCTCCGCGCCGGAGGCGTCGGGGCCCGTCGGATCGGTCCCGACGGCGGCGATCCTCCCGTCCGCCAGGAGGACGTCCACGGGGTCGGCGCCGAGCGGGCGGGCGCCGCGGATCAGGGTCTTGCCGGTGGTCACTGGTTCTCCTCGGGAAGGGCGGGGGCGGTGGTGGCCGCGGGGACCGTGGACGCGCTGTCGGGGGAGGCGCCGCCCAGCAGCAGGTACAGGACGGCCATGCGGATGCTGACGCCGTTGGTGACCTGCTCCACGGCGGTGCACCGGGGGGAGTCGGCGACCTCGGCGGTGATCTCCATGCCCCGGTTCATGGGTCCGGGGTGCATGACGACCGCGTGCTCCGGCATCCGGGCCATCCGGTCACCGTTGAGGCCGTAGCGACGGGAGTACTCCCGTTCGGTGGGGAAGAAGGCGGCGTTCATCCGCTCCCGCTGCACGCGCAGCATCATCACGGCGTCGCTCTTGGGGAGCACGGCGTCCAGGTCGTACGAGACGGCGCAGGGCCAGGACCCGACGCCGACCGGGATGAGGGTGGGCGGCGCCACCAGGGTGACCTCGGCGCCCAGGGTGTGCAGGAGCCGCACGCCGGAGCGGGCGACCCGGCTGTGCAGGATGTCGCCGACCACGGTGACCCGGCGGCCGGCCAGGTCCGCGCCCGCGCCCCGGAGCCCGGTGCCCACCAGGCGGCGACGCAGGGTGAAGGCGTCCAGCAGCGCCTGGGTGGGGTGCTCGTGGGTGCCGTCACCGGCGTTGACCACGCTGCCGCTCAACCACTCCGAGCGGGCCAGGCGGTGCGGGGCGCCCGAGGCGTGGTGGCGGATGACCACCGCGTCCGCGCCCATCGCCTGGAGGGTGAGCGCCGTGTCCTTGAGCGACTCCCCCTTGGAGACCGAGGAGCCCTTGGCCGAGAAGTTGATCACATCGGCGGACAGGCGCTTGGCGGCGGCCTCGAAGGAGATCCGGGTGCGGGTGGAGTCCTCGAAGAAGAGGTTGACCACCGTCCGGCCGCGCAGGGTGGGCAACTTCTTGACGGGGCGGTCGGCGAGTCGCGCGAGCTCCTCGGCGGTGTCGAGGATCAGGACCGCGTCGTCGCGCGAGAGGTCGGCGGCCGAGACGAGATGGCGTTTCATCGCTTGCCTTCCGGGTCAGGCAGGTGGGTCGGACGGGCCGGGTGACGGCCGCGGGGCAGGCCGGGACGCCCGGGATCCGGGGCGTCCCGGGGCACGGTGCCGTGCGGTCCCGCGGGTCAGGGTTCGCGTCGCCCGAGCAGGACGCCGTCACGACCGTCCTCCTCGGCGAGGCGGACCCGGACGGTCTCGCGCAGGGAGGTGGGCAGGTTCTTGCCCACGTAGTCGGCGCGGATCGGCAACTCGCGGTGTCCCCGATCGACGAGAACCGCGAGTTGAACGGCGCGGGGACGTCCGAGGTCTCCCAGGGCGTCCAGGGCGGCACGCACGGTGCGTCCGGAGAACAGCACGTCGTCGACGAGCACGACCAGGCGGCCGTCGACACCCTCGTCGGGGATCTCGGTGCGGGCGAGGGCCCGGGCCGGCCGCAGCCGCAGGTCGTCCCGGTACATGGTGATGTCCAGGGAGCCCACGGGAACGTCGGCGCCGGTGATGTCGCGCAGTCGGGCGGCGAGGCGGTGGGCGAGGTGCACACCCCGGGTGGGGATGCCCAGCAGGACGACGTCCTCCGCGCCGCGGGCGCGCTCGACGATCTCGTGGGCGATGCGGGTGAGGACCCGGGCGATGTCGGGCGCCTCCAGGACCGGACGGCCGGTTTCGGCCCCGTCCGGGGGGCCCGGGCTCTTCGCGGTCCCGGCGCGCCGGTTTCCGGGATCGGATGTGTGATCGGCGGGTGTACCGGTGGTGTCCATGCGAAACGGACCTCCTTCCCCGCCTCACGGGACGGGCTTTAAAGGACGTCTGGCGAGCCGGAAGGCGAAAACCGAACGCTTACGGAACACTCATGAACGAGGCGTTCAGCTGTACGACCCCAGCCTGCGCCGAGCATAGCAGGAACGGTGGGGGTGTCCGCATCGCCGCAGGTCGGAAGCGTTCCCCGCCGCCCCGCTTGACGGCGTTTATCACGCTGCGTAATCTCACACTGAGTTACCACTACGCCGTCCGGGGAGTCCCATGTCGAGCGAATACGCCAAACAGCTCGGAGCCAAGCTCCGAGCCATCCGCACCCAGCAGGGCCTGTCCCTGCACGGGGTGGAGGAGAAGTCGCAGGGCCGTTGGAAGGCGGTCGTGGTCGGCTCCTACGAGCGCGGCGACCGCGCCGTCACCGTGCAGCGACTGGCCGAGCTGGCCGATTTCTACGGGGTCCCCGTGCAGGAACTGCTGCCGGGCACCACCCCTGCCGGTGCCGCCGAGCCGCCGCCGAAGCTGGTCCTGGACCTGGAGCGACTGACCCAGCTCCCGACCGACAAGGGCGGGCCGCTGCAGCGCTACGCGGCGACGATCCAGAGCCAGCGCGGCGACTACAACGGCAAGGTGCTCTCCATCCGCCAGGACGACCTGCGGACCCTCGCCGTCATCTACGACCTCTCGCCCTCCGTGCTGACCGAGCAGCTGATCGGCTGGGGCGTGCTGGACGCCGATGCCCGGCGCGCGGTGCAGGCCGAGGAGAGCTGAGCCGTCCGCCCGGCGCCGAACGGGCCGGGCGGAGGAGGCGACACGCCACACGACGCGGGGCCTCAGCGGGAGAGGCCCGGCTTGAGCTCCTTGAGCTTGGCGAGCAAGCCGTTGACGAAACCCGGGGAATCGTCGGTGGAGAACTCCTTCGCCAGCCGCACGGCCTCGTCGAGGACCACCGCGTCCGGGGTGTCGTCCTCCCAGATCAGCTCGTAGGCGCTCATCCGCAGCAGACTGCGGTCCACCACCGGCATCCGGTCCAGGGGCCAACCCACGGCGTGACGCGCTATCAGGTCATCGATGGTCCGCGCCCGTTCGGTGTACCCCTCCACCAGCCGCATGGTGTACTCCGAGACCGGTGGCTGCCGGGTGTCGGCGCGCGAGTGCCGGATCCAGTCGGCGAGCACGGTCGTGGGCTCCACCCCTCGCTGGTCGGCCTCGAAGAGGATCTGGAGGGCGCGTTTGCGGGCCGTGTTGCGTGCCGCCACGTCAGCTGCTCACGCGGCCGAGGTACTCCCCGGAGCGGGTGTCCACCTTGATCTTCTCACCGGTGGTGATGAAAAGCGGGACACCGATCTCGTAACCGGTCTCCAGGCGGGCCGGCTTGGTGCCACCGGTGGAACGGTCGCCCTGCACACCGGGCTCGGTGTACTCGATGGTCAGCTCGACCGCCGCGGGAAGCTCGATGAAGAGCGGGTTCTCCTCGTGGATGGCCACCGTGCAGTCCTGGCCCTCGAGGAGGTAGTTGGCGGTGTCACCCACCGTCTCGGGGTTGATGTGCAGCTGGTCGTAGGTCTCCATGTCCATGAAGACGAAGTCCGAGCCGTCCTTGTACGAGAACTGCATGCCCCGTCGGTCGACGGTGGCGGTGTCCACCTTGGTCCCGGCGTTGAAGGTCTTGTCCACCACCTTGCCGGAGAGCACGTTCTTCAGTTTGGTGCGGACGAAGGCGCCGCCCTTGCCGGGCTTGACATGCTGGAACTCGACTACGGACCACAGCTGGCCCCCGTCGAGCTTGAGCACCATGCCGTTCTTGAGGTCGTTCGTGGTGGCCACGGTCGCGGAATCTCCTGAGACTGCTGCTTCGGGGAACCGAGGGCCGCGCCCGCCCGTGCGTCCCGGTTCGGGGAACTACAGGGCGAGGAGCTCCTTGGTCGTGATGGTGAGTAGCTCCGGTCCGCCGTCCGCCTCGGGACGGACGACGAGCGTGTCGTCGATCCGGACGCCGCCCCGACCCGGGAGATGTACCCCCGGTTCGACGGTGACCGGCACACGAGGCCCCAGTCTACCCATGGCCACGGGTGATAGCCGGGGGTCCTCCCCGATTTCCAGCCCCACACCGTGTCCGGTGGAGGTGCCGGGGGCGGGCCCGTGACCCGCCGCCTCCAGCACCGACCGGGCCGCCCGATCGACCTCACGGCACTCGACGCCGGGACGCAGCGCCTCCCGACCGGCCCGCTGGGCGGCGAAGACCAGTTCGTGCAACTCGATCTGCCAGTCGGCGGGGCGCCCGCCGATGACGAAGGTGCGGGCGATCTGACAGCCGTACCCCCCGTGACGGGCGCCCAGCCGCACGGTGAGGAAGTCCCCCTCCTCCACCCGTCGGTCGGTGGGCCGGTGGTCCGGCAGCCCCGAATGCGGCCCGCTGCCGACGGAGGTGGGCAGCGCGGGCGCCTCGGCCCCGTGGTCCACCAGACGCCGCTCGAGCTCCAGCGCCAGGTGACGCTCGGTGCGTCCGACCAGGATGGACTCGAGCAGTTCGCCCAACGCCCGGTCGGTGATCTCCGCCGCCGTGCGCAGGGCGTCCAGTTCCCATTCGTCCTTCACCAGCCGCCGGCGTTCCACCGCGCAGCCCAGGTCCACCAGGGGTGCCCCGCCGAGGGCGGCGGTCAGCGCCCGATGGCGGGTGACCGTCAGATGGTGTTCCTCCACCGCCAGGGCCCCGGCACCGGCGGTGCGGACCAATCGGGCGGCCTCGAGCAACGGCTCGGGATGGAAGACGCGGGACAGCCGGGGTTCGGGGTCCGTCGGGATCGCGGGGAGGGTGCCGGCGAGGGGCGTGACCTCCCGGTCCGGTTCGACCGACGCCGGACCGGGCGGGAGGATGAGCAGGTCCTCCCCCGCCTCCCCCGCGGGCCCCGGTGGCAACAGCAGGGCGGCCCCGGCGGGACGGAGACCGGTGAGGTAGTGGATGTTGGCCGGACGGGTGACCAGCACCGCGGACCCGGACGCCGTCCCGGCCGCCTCCCTGATCCCGACCCGTCGCCGGGCATGTGCCTGTGGGGTGCCGCGTGACATGCGGTGAGCCTACGCAGGGGACGGCCCGTCGGCCCCTCGGACGCGTCCGGGCGGGTTCGGGCGGAGCCCGACGGGAGATTCCGGCGCCCGCGACGGATCCGCGCGACGGATCACCAGGAGGGGGGATGGACCAGGGCCCTGGTCACCGCCTCATCGATCATGCGTGCGGTGGTGGGGACATCCAGCCGGGAGTTGTCGATGACGGGTAGTCCCGATCCGTACCAGCCGGCCATTCGGCCGTGGATGACCGCCACCTCCTCGTCGGCCAGGCGTCGGGTGCCGCTGCGGGCGGCGTTGCGTTCCAGGACCGTCTCCAGCCCGGGGAGCAACACCACGGGTATGAGCCCGGGGCCCACGTGCCGTTTCCAGCCCCCCAGACCGACGGCGGGGCGGTCGGGGAAGACCGCGTCATCGAGGATGCAGGAGATGCCGTTGGCCAGGAAGTTGCGGGCGGCGAAACCACAGGTGCGACGGGCCAGTCGGTACTGGGCCTCGGAGCGGTCGTCCCACCCGGCCCTGGGGTCGGCGAAGCCCGCCCGGACCCACTCGCGCACGTCGTCCAGGCTGATGTGGGCGGTCGGAACGGTGCGGTGATCGGCCCAGTACCGGGCCACCGTGGTCTTGCCGGCCCCGGCCGGACCGATGAGCAGGACGGCGAGGGCGGCACCGGCCGAACCCGGCGGGGCCGGCAAGACCACGG
>NZ_VKHT01001480.1 GCF_014141535.1 Streptomyces alkaliphilus
CGGGGAGGGTGGAGGGTGGTCCCGGGGTCCACGTGCCCGGCCCCGACGCTCCACAACCGCCACGCCCGGGCCCGTGTCCGCGGGCCCCTCGCGGCCCCCGCTCAGTAATCGAGCCTGGGAACGGCCATCTCCGCCCAGACCGTCTTGCCGGGCAGGGTGCCGTCACGCAGGATCCCCCAGTCGACGGACAGCCTCTCCACGATGAACATCCCGTGCCCCCCCGGACGTCCCGGAACCCGTCCGGTCCGGGGCGCGGGCGTGCCGTCCCCCAGATCGGTGACCTCGATGCGCACCAGCTCGGCACCGTGGGTCAGGCTCATGGTCTGCGGGCCGCCGCCGTGCAGACAGGCGTTGGTCACCAGCTCGGAAACGACGAGCAGCACGTCCTCCGTGGACGCCCTCCCCTCCTCGTCGCGCGGCGGGATCCAACCCCAATCCTGCAAGGACTCCCGGGCGAAGTCGCGGGCCCGGACCACGGGTCCGGGTGCTCCGGCCAGGGACAGCCGTCGAACGTCCGGCTGGGGGCCGGGATCGCTGTGAGTGAACGGCCGGGCCGTACTCATCCGCGTCTCCCCTCGCCTCGTCGCCGTTTCGGTGATTGCCGCTCCGGACGCGCGGTGCCCCCCTCGGGGATCCGTGCGGCGTGCCGTGATACGTCGCGCCATCGGTTTCTCGTCGCTTTCGTCCTTCGCGGTGTTCGCGGCCGGGGCGACCTGTCCACCCGGTCCCCCCTCCGCGCCGGACTCTCCGTTCCGGTCCGGTGTGAGGGGTCTCCTGCCCGGGGTTCCCCGAACGACACCCATCGATCCGGGTGAATCGTGTGACCCGCGCTACGCCGGTGACGGAGGGGCGGGTGGGGCTTTCCC
>NZ_VKHT01001481.1 GCF_014141535.1 Streptomyces alkaliphilus
ACGTCGGGACGGTCGGCGGGATCGGGGCCGGTGGTCGGGACGGGCGGGACGGTGACCTGATCGCTGCTCATGGCCTCGACCCTACGGCTCGCGGGGCGGTCCTCCACCGGGATTCCGGGCCGGCCCGGGCCCGGCTCCCCGAACCGCCCGGGCGGTTCGGGGAAGGGCCGCGCGGAAGCGTTCCACCAGGTCCGCCGCGCCGTCCTCGGTGAGTGAGCCGTACAGCCGCAGACGGGCCAGACCGCCGTCGGGCAGGATCTCCACGCGCACCCGGGTCGCGGTGGGGGCCTCCCCACCGGGGGCGCCGCCGGGCAGCAGCCGGTGGACGGTGTCCGGTTCCAGGCGGGTGGCGGGGATCGTTTCCCGCCACCCGGGTGCGGCCGGATCCGCCGGGTCGCCGGCGTCGGGAGCCGCGGCGTCGAAGGTGTGCAGGCGGGCCCAGCCGGGAGCGTTGCCCCGGTAGCGGCCGGTGTCGATCTCCACGGCGCGGATCCGGGCCCGGGCGGGGAGGGCGTAGCGGATCCAGTCGTGCCCCCCGTCGCGCCGGCGGCGGGTCTCCCAGCCCTGGTCCATGCGGTCGGGGCGGCCGGGCAGCAGGGTGTGGCCCGGGGGCGAGTAGAAGCGGTCCGAGGCGTCCTCGACCCGTCCGCCGTGCTCGGCGGCCAGGAGGTCGAAGGTGCCCAGTGCGGCGAGCCAGACGGGGTCCGGCAGCGGGTCTCCGTGGACCCGCAGGCGGGCGATCCCGCCGTCGGGGTACTGGCGCAGTCGCAGGTGGGTCAGGCGCGGGGAGGCGGTGACGGGGAAGCCGTGGGCGGCGTGGCCGCCGATCCGGGTGCGGGGTACCAGTTCGGTCCAGGGGGCCCC
>NZ_VKHT01001482.1 GCF_014141535.1 Streptomyces alkaliphilus
CGCCGGCGGACACGAAGGCCGACTCCCCGCGCCGCAGGGTCAGGGAGGCCCCGGTCCCGTCGGTGAGGGTCGCGGTTCCCTGCGCGCACAGCAGGATCTGGGGCCGGTCCGTGGTGGGCGAGGGGCCCTCGGCGCCGGGGGCCAGGACGTAGCGGGAGAGCCGGAACTCGTCCACGGGGGTGTCGTAGACCTCCTCGCCGTCGGGGCCGGCCTCCGGGCGGAGCACGCCGGGGTCACCGCTGCGGAAGATCACCACGCGCAGCAGTTCCGGCACGTCCACGTGCTTGGGGGTCAGTCCGCAGCGCAGCACGTTGTCGGAGTTGGCCATCAGCTCCACGCCCAGACCCCCCAGGTAGGCGTGCGGGACGCCGGCACCCAGGTACAGGGCCTCGCCGGGCTGGAGGACGACGTGGTTGAGCAGCATCGCGGCGAGCACCCCCGGGTCCCCGGGGTGGTGGTGGGCGATGGCGGCGTACGCGGCCAGGGCGCGGGAGTCGGGGCCGCCCTCCGCCGCCAGGCGTTCGGCCGCCGCGGCGGTCTCCCCCACCACCGGGGCGAGCGCCTCCCGGTCAGCGCCCAGGAGGGCGGTGAGGACCTCGCGCAGGGCGTCCGCCTCCGGGGTGGCCCGCAGCAGGTCGGCGTAGGGCTTGAGGCCGTCCACGGCCAGGGAGTCGAGGAGGGCGGCGGTCCCGGCGGCGGGTCGGAAGCCGCACAGGCCCTCGAAGGGGGTGAGGGCGCAGATCAGTTCGGGCTTGTGGTTGGCGTCCTTGTAGTTGCGGTGGGGGGCATCGAGGGGAACGTCTGCGGCCTCCTCGGCCTCCCAGCCGGCGCGGGCCTGTTCGAGGTCGGGGTGGACCTGGAGGG
>NZ_VKHT01001483.1 GCF_014141535.1 Streptomyces alkaliphilus
GCTGGTCTTCCGGCCCGCGCCGTTGGCACCGGCGGGGCGGGCGGTGCCCGCCGGGCGCTCGGGGGCCGCGGGGGCCTGCGGCCCGTCCCCCTTGCCGGTGTTGCCGGTGTTGCCGGTGTTGCCGGTGTTGCCGGTCCCGGCCGCCGCGGCGGCGTCGGTGACCTGCTCACGCACCACCACCGGTGGGATCGGCCGGGAGCCGGGGATGTTGATCCGGATCCGGGTCGTCACCGTGGTCTCGGTCTTCTTCTCCGCGGGGACCCCGGCGACGTCCCCGTCACCGGCGTCGGCCGGGCCGGGGCGGCCGTACGGCTCGCGGCCGGCGGGGCCGGGGGCCGGGGTGTCTGTTTCACGACTCAAGGCAGGTTCTCCCGATTGGTGTCACCAACCGACCCGGCGCGCAGCCGGAGCCGGACGGCGAGCCCCACCATACTGGGGTGCGGTTCGTGGTATCTCCCGAGCACGGGATTGTCCACCCTCGTCGAACGTCGACACGAACCCGGTGGTGGGGGGCGCGATGGGCTCGACGGGTCTCCCCCGGGGGACGCGGCGACGCCCGTCGCGGGTTCCCCCGGAAGTTTCGGGACGGACCGATCGTCCCGACCGTGTCGGGGAGTTGACGGCGGATCGACCCGACCACGTTACCCGGCTCGAAAGGGTCCGCCGGCCGGCCCCGGACCGTCTGGGGAACGGCGGTGAACGGCGGCGAACGGCGACGCGTGGCCGCGCCCGTCGGCGAACGGATCCGAGCGGCGGTCCGGTCCGCGGGGGCGACGAACCGTCACCGGAGTGTCGGGCGGGAGTCGATCGGGGGCATCCGGTCTCCGTGGATCACCGGCGCGGTGGGCGGGGTTCCCCCGGGCG
>NZ_VKHT01001484.1 GCF_014141535.1 Streptomyces alkaliphilus
GTGGAGCACCAGCGCCCAGCAGGCGGCCACGAGCGCCAGCGCGCCGCCGGTCACGGCCGCCGCCCGGGCGCGCCGGGCCGGGGCCCCGAGTCGGTTGAGCAACGGCGGGCCGAACCCGGTGACGGCGCCTGCAGGGTCCCCGGCTTCGCCGCGCCAGTGGGCGAGGTTGTGGCGGGTGGTGAGGGTTTGGGGGTGGTCGGGTCCCAGGACGCGGACCATGTCGGTCAGGAGGTTTTCGCAGGCGGTGGCTGCGCCTTCCGCGTCGCCGGCTTTGCCGTGCCAATGAGCGAGGTTGCCCCGGGTGGTGAGGGTGTGGGGGTGGTGGGGGCCCAGGACGCGCAGGCGATCGGCCAAGAGTTTCTCGGTGGCGGTGACGGCGCCCACTACATCTCCGGCCTGTCCGCATAAGGCGGCGAGGTAGAGGCGGGCAGTCAGAGTCTCAGAGTGGTCGCGACCCAAAACGCGGAGTTGGTCCGCCAGGAGTTCTTCGTAAGCAGTAATGGCACCGGGCACATCTCCTGCCTGGCCGCGCCAATACGCCAAGTAGAGGCGACTGGTCAGGGTGTCGGGTTGATGGCCGGGTGCCGGGTGCCGGGTGACGGTGTCCAGGAGGCGTTGGTGGTACTTGATGGCGGCTGCGACCTGGCCGGCTTCGCCCAGGCTCCGGCCTGCGCGGAACAGCACCGGGTGGGTGTCGGGTCGGTGCAGATCCTCTTCGGCGAGGCCGGTCAGGGCGGTGGTGTTGGCGCGCAGCACGCCCGCGAGGGCGGTGTCGGGTTCGGGGTCCGGCCACACTGCCACCAAAGCGTCGGCCGCCACCCGGGCCACCGCGTGGTGGCGTTCGGGGGAGCGGGTGGGATG
>NZ_VKHT01001485.1 GCF_014141535.1 Streptomyces alkaliphilus
GTGCGACGGGGGGTCCGGAGCCGGCCCCGAACGGGACGTCGGGCACGGGTGGGGCTGCGCTGTTCGCCGTCTCCGGCTGGCGACTGCTGATCGCCGCCTTCGGCCTCATCGGATGGGGCGACGCCGCGGCCCGACTGGGTTTCCTGACCTCGCTGGAGGACCTGAGCCACCTGGCGAGCCTCACCGTGGGGCTGGTCTTCCTGTGGCTGGCCGTAAGGCCGTTCACCCGGGCCGACCGGGCGCCGGAGCCGCCGTCGGCGTGGGTGCGCGGCGCGGCGACGGTGGCGCTGCTGCTGGTGGCGGTGGTCTGGCACACCCTCATGGGCGGCTGGGAGGACGGTTATACGACGACCTCCTCGCTCTTCGCCCACCTGCTCACGCCCGCCGTGGTGCTGGCGGACTGGCTGCTGGTGGGTCGGACGCAGGGGCGGGCCCGCTGGTGGTACCCGCTGGCCTGGACGCTGCCGCTGCTCGCCTACCTGGGCTTCATGGTGGGCGCCGGCGTGGAGTCCTACCACGACTTCCTGAACCCGAACGAGGAGGGCTTCCTCACCACCGTGGCGGCGTTCACCGTGGCCGTGGTGGTCACGGGGTACGTGTTGGTCGGTCTGGGACGGCTGCGCGCGGCCCTGCTCGGCGGCGGCCCGGCCGCCGATGGGGCGCCCGTTCCCGGCACCGCGCCGGATCCCGCACCGGATCCCGTGCCGGTCCCGCCGCCCGCACCGGCCGGCGGTGCCGCCGGTCCGGCCGACACACCGCCCGACCACACCCCGCGACCGCCGGTCACCCCGGCGGCCTGATCGACGGGATTTCACCCGGGCACCCCCACCACGCCCCGGTCGTCACCGCCCGGTGGGGTC
>NZ_VKHT01001486.1 GCF_014141535.1 Streptomyces alkaliphilus
GTGCCGACCGCCCGGTGGGGGTCCAGCCCCGGTATCACCCGGTGGGTGGCCGCCAGGGTGAGGGGATGGTTGCGGTGGTCGACGACCAGTGCCGGCAGTCGCTCCGGGGCCCGCCCCCGGGCCCGGCCCATGCGTCGGGCGGCCTCCAGACGGTGGTGGCCGTCGGCCAGGAGGACCGGCCCCAGGGGCGGCGGGGCCGCGCTCCAGCGCCGGTCGCAGGACCACAGCAGCACCTCCCCGGCGTCGGGCGTGGGGAGGACGGCGTCGGGGGCGCCCGCGGAGGTCAGTTCGATGCACTCGCGGAAGGTGCCCAGGTCCGGGGCGGCCAACAACAGCGGGTCGGAGGCCGGTGACGGCTCGTCGCCGGCGTCGCGCCGGGCGCTCAGCAACCGGCTCTGCCGCTCCACCTCCTCCTCGGCGATCCGCTGGTGCCGCAGCACGTGGCCGGAGTCGGTGCCGCGGACATCGAGGGTGCCGAGCACGCCGCGTTGGGCGACACGACCGGTGGCGTCGCGGCGCTCGACGACGTGGGAGGGGATCAACAGGTCCGATCGGGGGACAATTGCGCTGGTCAGGGCTGGTGGGGACAGCACATCAGACGGCACTGAGCTCCTCTTCCTCGGCCCGGACGGTCTCGTGGTCCCCGGTCGCCGGACACTGGCTGGTGGTTCCGTTCGGATCGGGATCGGGATCGGCCGGTCGCCCGGGCCCGGGGGCCGCTCGGTCCCCGGCCCGCTCGCGGCGGGTCTCCGCACCGGGCCGGACCGGTTCGTCCGTCCCCGTCGGTTCGCGGCGCCCACCGGCGGCGTGCCCGGCCGAGTCCGTCCCGCGGGCGGTTCCGGTGGGGTGAAGGTCGGGGG
>NZ_VKHT01001487.1 GCF_014141535.1 Streptomyces alkaliphilus
GGGCCCCGTTCCCGGCCGAACCCACCGGACCGGGTCGGGGACGGCGTTCCACCACCGCCCGGGACGCCGCTCACGGTACCCCGTTTCCGCAGGTGAAGACATGGGATGTCCCGGGAGAGCCCGGGGACGGCCGAAAAGGTGACGGGACATCGGGGAAAGCGCACTCTGGTGGACATCGGGGCGTCCACAGGGCGGTCGCCCCGTCGGCCGGGTGGACGGGCGCCACACCCCTGTCCGCCCGGCCGCGCCGAACACCTCCCGAACGAATCGTTCGCGGGTGTTCACGGCGTCGCACCACGGCGCCCGACACCACCCCCGGGTCACCCGACCCGGGCAGCACGTCACGACCATCGCACGAGATCCACGGGGGAGCCCATGAGGGCACGCACACCGCTCGCACTGCTCGCCGTCACGGCCGCGCTGTTCGCCGGCGCCGCCGTCACGGCACCGGCCGCGACCGCCGCCGACACCTGCCACACCCAGAGCACCATCGGCCTGACCTGCCACTACCACTACGGCAACCAGTGGGCCGAGCGAGGCAGCGTCGGCAATCACGTGCGGGAGATCCAGGCACTGATCAACGGCACCACCGACTACCGGCAGGTGGGTGGACGCCTGGCCGTGGACGGTCGGTTCGGGCCGGCGACGGAGACGGCCGTCCGCTGGTTCCAGCGCAACCACATGGCGGCCGGTTCGGTCGACGGCGTCGTGGGCCCCAACACCTGGCGTGCCCTGCGCGGTTACCGGGTGTGAGACGCCGTCCGGCGCGTCACGGGGGCGCGCCGGCACGGGCCCGCCGTCACCGCACGGGGGGTGACGGGGTCCCGGGTCGGGGCGTGCCCCGCGCGGGGAACGGGAG
>NZ_VKHT01001488.1 GCF_014141535.1 Streptomyces alkaliphilus
GGGGTGGAGTGGGCGTCGGTGGGGTCGGATGATCCGGCGTATGTGATCTTCACGTCGGGGTCGACGGGTCGGCCGAAGGGGGTGGTGGTCGGTCACGGGGCGTTGGCGGCTCATGTGGCGGCGGCGCGGGAGTGCTTCGCGATCACCCCCGGGGACCGCGTGCTGTCCCTCGCCTCGCTCTCCTTCGACGCCTCGCTGGAGCAGATCCTCCCCGCCCTCACGACCGGTGCGACCGTCGTCCTGCGCCCCGACGAGATCTGGTCGGTGGAGGACCTGGCCGCCCGCGTCCGCGAACACCGGATCACCGTCACCGAACTCACCCCCTCCTACTGGGAGGAGGTCGTCGCCCGGCTCGACACCGTCGCCCCCGACCTGGCCGGTCTCCGGCTGTTGGTCACCGGCGGCGAGGCGCTGCCGGCGACACCCCTGGGCCGCTGGTTCGACCACCTCCCGGGGGTCCCCATCGTCAACACCTACGGTCCGACCGAGGCGGTCATCTCGGCCACCGCGCACCGGGTCACCGCCCCCGTCCCCGGCCGGGTGCCGATCGGCCGGCCCCTGGGCTCCCGCCGGGCCCTGGTGGTGGACCGGCGCGGACGACCGGTACCGGTGGGCGTTCCCGGTGAACTGCTGATCGGCGGGCCGGAGCTGGCCCTCGGCTACCTCGGCCGGCCCGAGCCGACGGCCGAGCGTTTCGTGCCCGATCCGTCGGGCGAACCCGGAGCCCGCGCCTACCGCACCGGGGACCTGGTGCGCCGGTTGCCCTCGGGGGACCTGGAGTTCCTGGGCCGTACCGACGACCAGGTCAAGATCCGGGGCTTCCGGGTCGAGCCCGGCGAGATCGAGGCCGTCCTGGCCG
>NZ_VKHT01001489.1 GCF_014141535.1 Streptomyces alkaliphilus
GGCTCCGGAGGGGGCGTCCGCCGGCTGGGGAACCCGCGGCGCGGGTGGCGCGGGGCTGCGGAGCCGCCACGGGATCCGGGACGGGAAGATCGGCGGCTGTTCCCCCGCCGGCCCGCTGGGTGCGGGCGGCATCACTCGCGGCCTTGTCCGCGATGGCGTTCAGCGGGTCCCCGTCCGCCCGGTGGGCGGGGACGTGGACGAAAACGACATCGCGTCCGTGGAGAAGTTCGTCGATGCGCTCGATCAGTTCACGGTTGGCCACCGGTTTACCGCCCGCGGTCCTCCAGCCCTTGCGCTTCCATCCCGGCAACCACTTCGTCACGGCGTCACGGGTGTAGGTGCTGTCGAGACGGACCTCCAAAGGGGTATCGGGGTCGGTGGCCGTCAGCAGCCTTTCCAAAGCGGTGAGTTCACCGATGTTGTTGGTGCTGTGCCCGAGTGGGCCGGCCTGCCAGCGCTGCGGTGCCCCGGAGGGGTCCGCGAGGACGAAGGCCCATCCCGCGGGTCCGGGGTTGCCCTTGGCCGCTCCGTCGCAGGCCCCGATGACTCGTTCAACCATGCTCCGATGATCTCAGGTCGGGAGCGCGGCCCGATCGGGGTCCGGCACGAGGGGACGTCGTGCCGGCGGTGGTCCCCGTGAAACCGGGATGGGATTACTGCGTCCGATGGAAGCCCGGGGGCGGAAGTCGTGGCGAGGGAGTGTGGGCACCCCTCGCACGGGAAAGTCGAGGCAGCACCGGAACACCGAGGATTCGGAGATCACCCATGAGTGTTCGAGTCGCCGTGGTCTACTACAGCGCCACAGGGAACGTTTACCGCCTGGCCAGGGCGGTGGCCGAGGGGGCCGAGGGGCAGGG
>NZ_VKHT01000149.1 GCF_014141535.1 Streptomyces alkaliphilus
CCCCGGGCCCCTTCGGCGTCCTTGGGGAGTCTAGGCGCCGGAACCCCCGGACAGGGGTGGTTTCCGGACCCCTGTTCGGTCGAACGCGCCCCGGGGGAAGGACGTTTGACTAGGCTTGGCGGGTCGCGCCGCAGGGGAGGGCGCGCCGTTTCGGGAGGGGAACCCACGTGAGAGTCCTGCACGTCGTCACGCTGCACACGCCCACCCACGCCTTCGGCGGGCCCACCCGGGTGGCGCTCAACCTCTGCCGCAGCCTGCGGGCGGGCGGGGACGAGGCCGTGGTCCTCGCCCTCGGTGACGGCTTCGCCGACGGTCCGGGAGGACGGGCGGAGTTCCTGCCGCGCCGCGTGGACGACGTGCCGGTCAAGCTCTTCCCGGCCCGCCACGTCCTGCCCCGCTTCGAGGTCAGCGGCATCACCTCACCCGCGCTGCTCGCCAACGCCCCGGCATACCTGCGCTCGGCCGACATCGTGCACGTCCACCTGATGCGCGACCTCATCACCCTGCCGGTTGCCCTGCTCGCCCTCGCCCTGCGCCGCCCGCTGGTCCTGCAGACCCACGGCATGGTCGACCCCACCGACAAGCCGCCCGCCCGGCTGGTGGACGTGCTGGGTACCCGCCGCGTGTTGCGGCGGGCCGACGCCCTGCTGTACCTGACGGAGTCCGAGCGCCATGCCACCGCCGAGGTGGTCGCCCCCGACCCGCTCGCCCCGGCCCACCGGCTGGTCAACGGGGTGCCGGAGCGCTCCGACCCGCGGACCGGCGAGCCCGGACGGCCGCCGACGATCCTGTTCGCCGCCCGGGTGCAGCGGGTCAAGCGCCCGCGTGACTTCGTCACCGCCATGCCGACCGTGCTGGAGAAGGTGCCCGACGCCCGCTTCCTGATGGCCGGCCCCGACACCGGCCCGCTCGCCGACGAGATGCTCGCGCTCGCCGACCGCCTCGGGGTGGGCGGCTCCCTGGAGTACCTCGGGGCCCTGGACCACGACGAGCTGTTGCTGCGGATGCGGGAGGCGGACGTCTACGTGCTGCCCTCCACCTTCGAGCCGTTCGCCGTCTCCATCCTGGAGGCGATGTCGGTGGGGCTGCCGGTGGTGGTCACCCGCACCGGCGGGTTGTCCCCCGACGTGGCGGCCTCCGGCGCCGGGCGGGTGGTGGACAGCGACCCGGCGGAGGCCGCCGACAACGGCGGGGCGGTCGGCCGCGCGATCCTGGAACTGCTGGAGCCGGAGGCCCACGCGGAGGCGTCCGCGGCCGGACCCGCGCTGATCGCCGAGCGGTTCACCGACGGCATCGTCGCCGACACCCTGCGCGGCATCTACCGGGACGTGCTGGCCCGTCGGGCCGCCGGCTGAGGAGGCGGGGCGGGCGCCGACCGGAGCGGCCGGGCACCGACCGGAGGGGCCCGGCGACGTGCGCGCCGTTCGGTTGGCCGCCACCGTCCGGGCCGGGCCGCGCGGAGCCCGACGGATTCGCGTCCGCTCCGTGGGGGCGTCGGGTCGGCGGGCCGGGCACCCGGCGACCGCTCAGCGCGGAAGCGCCCCCGGCTCCGGCCGTTCGGCGCCCGACTCCCGCTCCAGGCGGGCCATCTCGCGCGCCCGCACCCCGATCTGCCAGCGGTAGAGGCTCAGCCCCAGGGCGTAGTCGAACCCGGCCCGACCGTCCAGGAACCCCCGCTTGAGCACGTAGCCGTAGGCGAAGGACACCAGTGGCTTGAACGGGGCGCGGTGGAACAACTGCCCCGCCCGGGTCTTCGCGGTGCGGATCTGCTCGCGCACCTCCGGCCGGCACTCCAGCCATGCCTCCCACTGCGCGTACCGGTTGTGCCGGTCGAACCAGGTGCCCACCGGGTCCAGGTCGTTGTGTTCCAGTGTCCCGGACAGCCGGTGCACCGGGTCGGCGAGCGGCTGGTAGTGCCCCTCCTGCTCACCCATGCCCGGCGCGTCCAGGTCGTCGGGCTCGGGGAACCGGGTGCGGGTCCGGTCGACCAGCGCCCGCTTGACGATGGTGTAGCCGTGCCGCAGCCGACGTCCGGCGAACCAGTACCCCAGGGGGATGTCGAAGGCCGCCGGACGGACCGGCCGGCCGTCCAGGAAGACGTGCCGCAGTTCGGCCAGCAGCTTCGGACTCGGTGCCTCGTCGCCGTCGACGAACAACACCCAGTCGATGTCCGGTCGGACGTGATCCAGGCACCACTGTTTCTTCTTGGGGTACTTGCCGTCCCAGGTGTAGGGGACGACCTCGGCACCCTCCGCCCCCGCCAGCTCCCGGGTGGCGTCGGTGCTGTCGGAGTCCACCACGACCACCGCCTCGAAGTGGTCGATGACCGAGCGCACCGTTCCGGCGATGTTGCGCTCCTCGTTCTTCGTGGGAATCACCACCACGATCGGCAGCCTCGTCATGACGCGCTCACTCCCTGGTCGCTCGCGGGGCTCCGCCCCGTGGTCGTGGGCCGGTCGCCGCGGACCCGGGGTCGGGTCCGCGGCGACCGGGTGGTTCACCGGTGCCGCCGGCTCAGCGGCGGGACCGGTCCAGCAGGTCCCGGTGCTCGGGGCACAGGGTGGGGACGGCCTCCTCGGCCCCGGGGATCTCCCCCTCGCGCAACGCCTCCACGGCGCCCTCGGGGTCGTGCCGGGAGAGATAGCCCAGGCGTTGGCAGGTCTCCAGGCCGGCCTGGAGGATCGGTGCCGGGTCGGCTCCCCGGGGGACCCGGCCGTCGAGGTACTCCCGCTCCTCGGCGGAGAAGGGGCGGTCCTCCACGGCCGGCGCCTGGTCGGGGGCGGGTTGGCCGATCCGGCCCATCGACGGCGCGTCCTCTGCCCCGTCGTCCGGCTCGGGGGCGGGGCCCTTCCGGTCGTCGCCCTTCCCGTCCCTCTCGCCCTGCCCCTTCCCTCCCTCGTCGGCGTCACCGGTGTCACCGGTGACACCGGTGCCCTCGGGGTTCTCCTCGATCGGGTCCGGGTCGCCGGCCGCGGGGTCGTCCCCGGCCGTCGGGGTCGCCCCGGTCGACCGTTCCGCCGCCGCGGCCCCGGTGGTGTCGGCGTTCCCACCGGAGCCCCCGCACGCTCCGAGCGCCGTGACGGTCGCCAGGGCGACCGTCACGACACCCGCGCGGAAACAGCGCCCGCGCATCTCAGGGCGCCCCGAAGGTGAGCAGCAGTCGCGGCTGGTTGGCGCTCGATGCCTGCCGGGACCAGAACCAGAGGCTGGAGGGCCCCTCGCCCACCACGGCCAGGTCGAGTTCCGCGCCGAGCGCCGCGGTCACCGCCGCGGTGTCCAGCGGGATGCCGTGCACCGCGCCGGGGGCGTTCGCCCCGGTGAGGGTGCCCAGGATGTCGGTGCCGAGTTCGGGCCTGGTGTTCCAACTGGTTCCGGCCTCACTCCAGTCGCCGACCACCGGCACGACGATCTGGTCGTCCTCGGACCCCGCGTGGGCGTCGTTGGTCAGCCGGATCCGCAGCGTGGCGGCCTTCAGGACCGTGCCCGGCGGCGCGGCGGGGACATCGAACCGCAGGTAGCTCTCGTAGGCGGGCGAGCTGCGCACGGCGAGTTGCTGGTGCGTGCCGTGCACGTTGTTGGGGGCGGCCTGGTTGACGTAGGTGTCGGCGGTCGGTACCGCCTCCACCACCGTGTCCGAGGGCACCGAGGCGGCCTGGAAGTGGGCGTTCACCCGAGCGGCCGAGAGAGTGGAGTAGTAGACCGCGATCTCGTCCAGCTGTCCCTGGAAGTAGTCGGTGGTCGGTCGGTTGGGCCAACTGGCCAACGAGTCGCCGCCGACCCGCCAGAAGCCGGGGGTCGAGCCGTAGTTCTGGGCGGAGGTGTAGGAGGTGTTGACCGCCTGCTGCTGCCCGTCCACGTACAGCCGCATGCCGTTGCTGCCCAGGGTCGCCACCACGTGGTGCCACTGCCCGTCGTTGTAGGAGGCGTTGGTGGTGACGGTGCGCAGACTCCCGCTGTTCACGCCGAAGACCAGTCGGCCGTCGTTGCGCATGTAGACGTGGCGATCCCGCATGCTGCTGTTCTCCAGGATGCGGTTGCCGTAGCCGATGAGCCTGCCGCCCTGCGTGGTGGTGGTGCGGAACCACGTCTCCACCGAGAAGAGGTTGGTGGAGCGGAAGGGGGTGTCGCTGTAGGTGTAGGTGGAGCTGCCGTTGTGACCGATGGCGGCGGCGGAGGGGCCGTTGACGGCCGGGGGGAGCACGCCGCGCTGCGGACCTCCCCGGTGGACACCGGAGTTGTCGTTCCCCGAGGCGTCGGAGGCGAAGTTGCCGGTGGTCTCGTCGCTGCGCCAGTACAGCACAGGCCTGTCGGCCAGGACCGCCTGCACGTACGGCTGGGTGGAGGAGGCGGCGGTGGCGGAGACGGCGGGGGACAGGGTGCTGGTGTTGCCCGCCGCGTCGGTGGCGGTGATCCGGTAGCTGTAGGTCACGCCCTCGGTGACCGAGGTGTCGGTGAAGGACAGTTGGGGCCGGCGCCAGGGCACCGAGGAGCCCTGCACGGTGTGGACGGGCAGGGCGGAGTTGTTGCGGTACACCCGGTAGGTGAGCAGGCTGTCGTCGAGGTCCAGGCTCGACCGCCAGGTCACCTCGATCTCCCCGGGGACGTGGCTGAAGGCGTGCGCCTCGGGGGTCAGCGGGTTACCGGTGTCCGGTTCGCTCGCGAAGCGGGTCAGTCCCCACTGCGGGGAGCCGTTGACGGCGGTGAACTCCCCCGCGACCCACATGTAGTCCAGACCGGTGGTCGGGTGTTCCTCGGAGACGGTGATGGCGCGCGGGCCGATCCGCTCGCCCAGCCCGTCGTTGGTGTCGGGGAACCACCCCAGCAGGGTCGGGTCGTGGACCGACTGCGCGAACAGGTGGAAGCGCGGCTGATTGGGGAAGGACCCCATCGAGGAGCAGTCGTGGGCGTGGTGCCCGCTGTACAGGACGTCCCGGTACACCTGGACGGCCTGGGTGGCGCCCAGGCAGGTGTCCCGCCACCGCTGGTCGTGGGTGTCCGGCTCGATGGCGATCCGGCCGTCGAAGACACCGCCGCCGGTGCCCTCGTTGGCGGTGTAGATGCCGGTGGCGTCGGCGTGCAGGTCCTTCACGACCGAGCGGGTCTCGATGAAGCCCAGCGGGTAGGCCCGGGTCATCGCCGCGTTGCCGGCGTCCACGATGGCCAGGGCGTGCGAGTTGACGCCGTTGATCGTGAAGAAGTCGCCGCCCAGCACGACGTTCTCCCCGTCGTGGGTCAGGGCCAGCGCGCGGCCGGGCTCGTCGCCGTCGGCGACCCAGCCGGGCACCAGGGCGCCGGTGGTGTCCACGGCCCCGAAATACCGGCGCTGCTGCCCGTTGAGCTGGACGAAGTCACCGCCCAGGTAGACCCGGTCGTCCGTGGCCGCGAGCGCGTGCACGGTATTGCTCGCCCCGGCGGAGAAGGGCTTGGGGGTGCAGGTGGAGAGGTCGATGGCCGCGACGGAGGAGGCGCCGATGCCGTCGACGGCGCCGAAGCGTCCGCCGACGTACAGCGTCTCCCCGTCGGGGGAGACGGTCAGCGCCCGCACCGTCTCGATGCCCGAGCCGACGGTGAACTCCGGCGCGCAGCCCTCGATCGGCACGCCGGTGGCGGCGTCGAGGGCCACGAAGTTGCGCACGGGCCTCTCCTGCGTGCCGGGGGCGGCTCCCGGCGGACGGATGGTGGTGAAGGATCCCCCGGCGAAGATCACGCCGTCGGACTCGGCCAGCGCCCAGACGATGCCGTTGGTCTGCCAGGTCGGCAGGTTGTCGGCGGTCATGGCGACCGGCGGGGTCAGTGCCTCGGCGGGCGGGGAGACGGCGGTCTCCGCTCCCGCCAGGGCGCCGAGGGCGAGGGTGAGCACGGCCGAGGCCGTCACCACCCGTCTCGTCGTGCTGCCACGGCTCGGTTTCATGGTGCCCCCACTAGTGCTACGGGTCCCGGGAAGTTCGGGACCGGTGTTCGGGATCCGGTGGGTGATCCGGATCCGATCGCACCCGCTCGTGTAATGGTCGAATATCGATCACGGACGGGTGTGATCAGTTGGTTGTGTCTGACACTCGGTCAGGCGGTCAGCGGAACCCTAGAGCCGGCCACGGACCCGTGTCCGCGCTTCGGGGAAGGTTCCGAAGAGGTCGGGAAGACCCGAATGGTCGTGAAGGTCCGCCTGGTCCGGAAAGCCCGTGAGGCGGGAGGGCTTGTCGGGTGGTCGTGTCGGGAGGGTCCGACGGGGGTATCGGCGCGGAGGGCCCCGCGGTGACCTGCGAAGCGGGCACCGGCCGGGACCGGACCTCGATCAGCGGTCCACCCGCACCCGCGCCCCCGACAGCTCCGCGTCCAGCAGTTCGATGTCCGCCCGCACCATCAGTTCGGCCAACTGCGCCCAGCGCACCCGGGGCTCCCACCCCAGCCGGTCGCGGGCCTTGCTCGCGTCCCCGATCAGGGCGTCCACCTCGCTGGGGCGCTCGTATTTCGGGTCGTAGCGCACGTACGCCGACCAGTCCAGTCCCGCCGCCGCGAAGGCGACCTCCAGGAACTGTCGGACGGTCGCCGCGTCCCCGGTGGCCACCACGTAGTCGTCCGGTTCGTCCTGCTGGAGCATCCGCCACATCGCCTCGACGTACTCCGGCGCGTATCCCCAGTCCCGCACCGCGTCGAGGTTGCCCATGTAGAGCCGGTCCTGCAGGCCCGCCCGGATCCGGGCCACCGCCCGGGTGATCTTGCGGGTCACGAAGGTCTCCCCGCGACGGGGGGACTCGTGGTTGAACAGGATGCCGTTGGAGGCGTGCATCCCGTACGCCTCACGGTAGTTGACGGTCGCCCAGTAGCCGTAGAGCTTGGCGCAGCCGTAGGGGCTGCGCGGGTGGAACGGGGTGTGCTCGTTCTGCGGCGGGGGAGTGGAGCCGAACATCTCCGAGGAGGACGCCTGGTAGATCCGGGTGTCGATCCCGGAGGCCCGGATCGCCTCCAGCAGCCGGGCGCTGCCCAGGCCGGTGACGTCACCGGTGTACAGCGGCGCGTCGAAGGAGACCCGCACGTGCGACTGGGCCCCCAGGTTGTAGACCTCGTCGGGCCGGAGTTCGCGCAGCAGGTTGACCATCGCCACTCCGTCGGAGAGGTCGGCGTGGTGCAGCACCAGGCTCCGTTCGGGATCCTGGGGCCCCTGGTAGATGTGGTCGATGCGTTCGGTGTTGAAGGAGGACGAGCGGCGGATCAGACCGTGGACCCGGTATCCCTTCTCCAACAACAACTCGGCCAGGTAGGAACCGTCCTGGCCGGTGACACCGGTGATCAGCGCGGTTTTCGCCATGAGGTCATCCCCTCGGTCGGTGGTGGCGGGGCCGGTGGGCACGGCCCGGTACGGGGTGGTGCGGAAGGTGCCGTGACG
>NZ_VKHT01001490.1 GCF_014141535.1 Streptomyces alkaliphilus
CGGCCCGCCCTCCGGCCCCCGGCCGGGGCCCGGTCGGGCCGGTGCGGGTGCGATCGGCGGGCCGTGGCCGCATCGACGGTCCTCCGTGGAGCGGGGCGCGGTCGAGGGAGTGGAGGCAGTGGTGTGGTTCCGGCATACCAGTCACCTGTTCCGAAAAGCCGCAGCCATGCCGTGGTCCGCCCGACGGGTGTATGGTGTGAGTTACTAATACTGTTAGTGGCTAACATTTCTGGGAGTGGTCGGTGTGGACGGACGGACGAGCCGGGGGGCGCGCACCCGCGAGGCCCTGCGCCGGACCGCCTTCCGGCTCTTCCTCGCCGAGGGATACGAGAAGGTGACCGTCGCCCGCATCGCGGCCGGAGCCGGTGTCTCCCACATGACCTTCTTCCGGCACTTCCCCACCAAGGAGGACGTGGTCCTGCGGGACGAGTACGACCCGATGCTGGAGGAACTCATCCGGGCCCGTCCGGTCGACCACCCCCCGATGGAACGCATCCGCCACGCGGTCACCACCGCCCTCCCGGCCGTCTACCGGCAGGAGCGCGAAGCCCTCTACCTGCGCTCCCGGTTGATCCTGCGCACCCCCGCCCTGCGGGCCCGCATGGGCGAGAGCGCGGTCTCCTCCTGCCTGGCCTTCGAGCGGGGCCTGACACCGCCCGGCGAGAACCCGACACCGGCCGTCCGGGTGATCGCCGCCGCCTGCACCGCCGCACTGACCACCGCCATCACCCTCTGGGTGGAGGAGGGGGGGCAAAGCGAACTGCCCGATCTCGTCGAGGACGCCTTCGACGCACTCCTGACCGCCGGCGGAGGCACACCGTGACGCGCCCCGTCCCCGAGTCCGTGGACGCC
>NZ_VKHT01001491.1 GCF_014141535.1 Streptomyces alkaliphilus
GTGCGGGTCGAGGACGACCTCGAGGGTGCGGGCGCACAGCGTGAAGGCGAGGACGACCAGCAGGATCGCCAGCCCGGGCGGCAGCAGGTACCACCAGGCGCCGGCGGTGACGGCGCCCGCGCGGAAGGCGCGTTCCAGGGTGGTGCCCCAGGAGAAGGAGGTGGGGTCCCCCAGGCCGAGGAAGGAGAGCGCGGCCTCGGCGAGGATGGCGCCGGAGACCTGGAGTCCGGCGGCGGCCAGGACCAGCGGCATGAGGTGCGGCAGGACATGCCGGGTCATGCGCCGGATCCGGCCGGCGCCCAGGGCGCGGGCCCGTTCCAGGTGGGGGCGGGCCTCGACGGCCAGGGTCTGGGCGCGCACCAGACGGGCGGTGCCGGCCCAGGAGGTGAGGGCGATGGCGAGGATGACGGTGCCGGTGCCCGGTCCCATGGCGATGACCAGGGCGATGGCCAGGACCAGGCCGGGCAGGACGACGAACCAGTCGGTGAGGCGCATCAGCAGCCAGGAGGTCCGACCGCCGAAGTGGCCGGCGAGGAGGCCGACCAGGGTGCCGAGGAGGACGGCGAGCGCGGCGGCGGTGAGGCCGACCAGCAGGGAGACCCGGGTGCCCCACAGGACCATGGCCAGGACGGGTCGGCCGATCTGGTCGGTGCCCAGCCAGAACTCGCGGCTCGGGGGTTCCAGCCGGGCGCCGGGGGCGTTGGCGGCGCCCAGGTGGTCGGGGTTCACCAGCCAGGGGGTGAGGAGGGCGACCAGCACGATGAGCAGCAGCAGCACCAGGCCGACGACGCCGGCGCGGTGGACGCGGTAGCGCGCCCACAGGTCGGCGGTGCCGGCGTCGTCGGCCTGGT
>NZ_VKHT01001492.1 GCF_014141535.1 Streptomyces alkaliphilus
CACGAGGATCTTTCGGACCCGTCATCGCCACTATCCGCCCCCACCCGAAGCGGTGGGGGCGGATAGTGGCGATGACGGGTCCGAAAGATCCTCGTGGGCGGCCAGGTGGTCGTCCAGCGCGTCGAGGTCGGCCGAGAGCTCGACGTACAGACGGGCGTAGTACAAGGAGCGGTGCTCGACACGCCAGTCCCGCCGGGGGTCCCTCCGCACGCAGTGGTCGAGTGCGGCGGCGGCCTCGGGGCGCGGCGCCGCGAGGGCGTGCAGCGCGCCGTCCCCCCGGCCGCGCTGGAGCAGCCCGAGCAGCGAACCGCTGGGCGCTATGTCTGTTTCGAACGGACCTGCGTGCATGGGTTCAGCATCCGGGGAGGGGAAGCGGCTGGCAACGGGATTTCCCCCCGGTCCGCGCGCCCGGCGCGGACCGGGGACGGACGGGGCCGGTCCCGTGCGCGGGTGGGGGTTCCGCGCCGGGCACCGGGAGTGAGTGCGAACGGAGGGGCTCGACCGGCCTCGACTCCCTTACGGATGCGGGAAAGCTGTGCCAGAGTCGGAGACCGTTCGTGCCGTCCCCGCCGGTGGTACCGCACCGGCCCGTACCGCATCGGGGCTCAGGAATGCTCTCCTCCCAGCATCCGGACCACTCGGCGACCGGCTCCCCGGAGGGAAATGGACTCCGGGACCTCATCACACGGGCGCGAGGACTCCGAGAGGGTATCGCCGTGGCGCGCCGGGCGGAACCGGGCCCCGGGGACGGGGCGTCCGCAGCGGGGTCGGAGTGGGAGGCGGCGACCCGGCGCGCCGAGGAGTTGGTCGTGCTGCTGGAGCGGTTGGACCGGCGGCGCTCATCGGATC
>NZ_VKHT01001493.1 GCF_014141535.1 Streptomyces alkaliphilus
GGCCGGGAGGGGGGAACGCCGGTGGGCTTCCGACCCTACCGCTCCCGCAGGGGGGCCGGCCCGTTTCGACTCGGCATGGCACACTCGCCTCGATGGACGCCTCCGACACCGGTATACGCAGCGTGCGCGCCGCGGTCTTCACCGCGATGTGCCTCGCGCCGTCCATCGGTGCGCACGTGCTGCTCACCGGCCGGCCGCTGCCGGTCGGCACGGTCGTCGGGGTCGCCCTGGCCGTCTTCCTCCTCGTCTGGCTGCTGGCCGGGCGGGAGCGCGGCTTCCTGCGGATCGCCGCCCTGCTGGTGCCGCTGGAACTGTCCGCCGACGCGCTGTTCACCAGCGGTCAGGTGGCCTGCTTCGAGCAGCACGGGCAGGCGGCCGGCGCCACGCTCGGCGGGCCGCTGCGCCTGGCCGGCATCGACCTGATGTGCGCGGGCGGCGAACTGGGCACCCCCCTCGCCCGCTGGGCGGCGGGGGCCGAGACCGCCGTGCACCCGGCGGCCCCGTGGATCCTGCTGACGGTGCACGTCGGCATCGGTCTGGGTGCCGCCGCGTGGTTGCGCTGCGGTGAGGCGGCCCTGGCCCGGTTGTTCACCGCCGCCGTGGCCGCCGGTTTCCGTCCGCTGAGCCTGGCGCGGACGCTGCTGCGGGTCCCGCTGCCGGCCGACGCCGGCGTGTCCGCCCCGCCGGCCCGGACACCGTTCCGGGTCCTTCCGTCGACCGGGCGCCCGGCCGGTGACCCGGTCTCCCGTCGGGGTCCCCCCGAGGTCGTGCCGGCGGCCTGATCCGGCCCGATCGCCGGCATTCGGCGTGCGCACGGCCCCGGCCCCGAACCGGCCCGACCCTCTCC
>NZ_VKHT01001494.1 GCF_014141535.1 Streptomyces alkaliphilus
GTCGGGTTCTGCTCCTCGGCCACGTGGGTGCCTCCTCGGATGGGGTGCCGGTCGGGGGGACCGTTTCCCATCGTATGGCGGGGGTCCCGGGCTCGACAGGGCGGCGACGGGCCCGGGGTACCCCGCGGCCGGAGAGGTCAGAAGCGGGCCGCGAGCACCACCGCGTCGCCCGGGCCCCCGCCGGGGCGTGATCCGGCGGGATCGGCGGGCGGCAGGGACCGCAGCACGTGGTCCGCCAACGCCCCGGGGTCCCGGCGGACGGCCGCGGGCGCGCGGGCGGCGGTGGCGTGCAGGCGGGCGAAGGCGCGGTCCATGGATCCGGCACCCGTCCCACCGCCGTCGAGCCGTCGCAGCAGTCCCTCGCTGCACAGCAGCACCGTCTCGCCGGGGCGCAGCTCCACCTCCACGCTGGGGGCCTCCCAGCAGGTGAGCATGCCCAGGGGCGCGGAGAGCGTGGTCTCCGCGTACTGCACCCGGGTGTCGCCGACGATCAGCGGGGGCGGGTGCCCGGCCGAGGCGACCACCAGCCGCCGGTTGGCCGGCTCCACGTACCCGAACAGGGCGGTGGCGCACCGAACGGACTCGGTGACGCGCAACAGCAATTCCAGATCGGAGAGGACCGCGACCGGGTCCTCGCCCTCCATCACCGCGTAGGCGCGCAGCCCGGCGAGCAGCCGGCCCATCGCGGCCACGACGCGTGGGCCGGATCCGGTGATCGAGCCCATGGCCAGGCCGAGCGCCTGCTCGGGCAGGGCCAGGGCCTCGTGGAAGGTGCCGCCGTCGGTGTCCCCGGTCTCCCCGGCGTCCCCGGGTCCCCCGATCCCGGAGATCCCCGGGACGTCGGAGG
>NZ_VKHT01001495.1 GCF_014141535.1 Streptomyces alkaliphilus
GGGGCCGCCGGGGCGGGTGACCCCGCGCGACGTCTCATCATCCGGGCGCCCCCCGGGCACCCGGTCGGCTCGGCCGAGACCCCGGCTCAGCCGAGGCCGTTCCCGCCCAGCGGCAGATCGGTGCCGGTGAAGGTCAGCTCCACGCCGCGCTCGGTGGCCACCAGCCCCTCCAACGTCACCCCGCTCGGCAGTCCGTGCAGGGTCCGCTCCCGGTGGACGATGTCCCGCAGGCGGTCCTCCAGCCCCGGCAACGGCAGCGAGGGGACCTCGTCCAGGCGCAGCGCCAGCAGATCACCCTCGAAGGACATCTCGGCCAGGACCGGGGGGACCACCTCCTGCCCCAGGATCAACAGCTGCACCGCGACCTGGTGATCCTCCGCGCCATCCCCCGCGTACGACAGCTCCAGGGCGAGCTGGTCGCTGAGTCCCAGCACGTCCTGCGTGGCCAGCTCGCTCAGGTCCCCGTACCCCAGCACCGCCGACCCCTCGGCGTCCCGGGCCACGGCGCTGCGGTACCCGTCCTCCAGCACCACGTTCCGCAGGTCCAGCGACAGATCCCGGGCGGTGATCTCCTGGTCGTCCAGTTGTATGCGGTGGGCGTCCAACGACAGCCGCACCCGCTCCAGCTCCCTACCGGCCACCTGGGCCAGGAAGGGGAAGCCCTCGATGGAGACCTCGGGCTCCCGCTCCAGCTCCATCGCCGTCTGCGTGCGGGAGGCCACCTCACCCTCGGCCCAGCGCACGGCGAGCCGGTCGGCGACCACCGCCAACACGCCGAGGATGATCAGCAGGATGAGACCTGCACGCAGTACACGCATCGGGGCGACTCTCCGGGGAGGGGACGGA
>NZ_VKHT01001496.1 GCF_014141535.1 Streptomyces alkaliphilus
TGGGAGAACAGCTCGCCGGTTGCCCACCCGGGGCGGTGCGCGGGCCGTGCGGGTGTGGCGGGTGCCGCGGGAACGGCGGGAGGAGCGGGGAAGCGTGCCTGGTGACTGGTCCAGACACGGGTGGGGTTCACGGATGGTGGGGCGGAGTTGCCCCACACCGGGTGCCGGGCGGCCCCGTCGATCGGCCTGCCGGCGGACCACATGGACAGGGCGCCGAGGACGGGGCTCAACGCCTCACCGGCCCGCGAGAGGCGGTAGGGCTGTCCGGTGCCCTCGGTCGTCACCAGGCCGTCGTCGATGAGTTGCCGCAGGTGGGGGTAGATGTTGTTCCAGAAGCCGGTGGGCATCACGAGGCCGGCCAGGGCCAGGGCGGTGGCTTCCTGTCGTGACTTGAGAACCCAGAGGATCGCGGGAGCCTGCCGGCGGGTGAGGAGGGCGAGGGTGTCCTCGATCTGCTCGATCGCGGCGAGCGGCTGTTCCGGCTTCTCCAGGTGCTGTTCGGCCCACCTCGCCATCCGGGGGAGCACCGGGAGGAGCTGTTGGCCGCGGGGGGTGAGGCCGTAGGTGACGTGGCGGGCGGAGTGCTCGGTGCGTTCGGCCAGGCCCGCGTTGCACAGCGAGCGGATCTTGGAGTGCAGGTGGCTGGTGTGGAGGTACGGCAGCTTGGCCACGATCTCCTTGTAGCGCTGGGGAGTCCGGTTCAGGGTCAGCAGGACCCGCACGTTCCACCGTGGGGTGATCATCTGGAGGGCTTCGGTGACCCGGGCGACATCGGCGTCGGCGGGCGGCAGACCGGTGGTGACCAAGGGGGTGAACTCCTGATGCGCGAAGGGCCGGGCCCAGGC
>NZ_VKHT01001497.1 GCF_014141535.1 Streptomyces alkaliphilus
GCGGTGGGCTGTCGGGGAGGATGTTGCCCAGGATGATCGGGCCGGGGTCGTCGGCCTTCCGGTGCCGGGCGCGGACGCCGGCGGTGTTGCGTTCCCCGGTGTTGCCGCGCACGGTCATGGGGTGGCCGGTGGCGAGGAGTTCGATGCCGATGGTGTTGGCCTCGGTGATGTTGTCGCGGACGACGCTCTCGCAGGGGTCGCACTCCTCGACGCGGATGCCCGCGTGGCCGTGGCCGGAGACGTGGGAGTGCTCGATGACGCCGCGCCGGGCGCGGACGACACGGATGCCGTGCCGTCCGTTGTCGTGGACGGTGAGGTAGGAGGCGCGGTAGCCGAGCAGGGGGTGTTCGGCGGTACCGGTGACGGTGAGGCCGGCGGTGGTGTGGCCGCGCAGGGTGAGGTTCTCCACGGCGGTCTCCTCGGCGAGGACGGTGATGCCGGTGGCGCGGCGTTGTTCGCCGTCGATGATCACCGCCCCCCGGTCGGAGCCGCGCAGCACCACGCGTGGGGTGCGCAGGACGGGGCTCTCCCGGTAGACGCCGGGGCCGACGAGGACGAGGTCGCCGGGGACGGCGGCGTCGAGGGCCGCCTGGATGGACGGGGTGTCACCGGGGACGGTGATGACGGCGGCCTGTCCGGTGGGGCCGGGGCGGATGTCGCGTTCGCGGGGGCTGAGGGCACCGCAGCCGACGAGCGTGATCAGGGTGATGAGGGTGAGGAGCGCGGCGACGGCGGTGAGGATCGCGGCGGGGCCGGCGCGACGGCGCGCGGTCCCACCGTCGGTGGTGGCACCGTCCTCGGCCGGGGTGCCGGTCGGGGTGCCGGCCGGGGCCGGGGATGTGT
>NZ_VKHT01001498.1 GCF_014141535.1 Streptomyces alkaliphilus
GGGGAGCCGGCCGTCCGGGCGCTCCCCCGACGGCGGGGGCGGGGCGGGCGTACCGGTGCGATCCACGTAGCGCAGGGAGCGAAGACCCCGCTCCAGGTGCCAGTGCAGGTAGGCGGAGACCAGGCCGCTGCCCTCGCGCACGTGGCGGGACTCGGCGGCGTCGGCGGTGGCCCAGTCTCCGGACAGCAGGGCGCCCAGCAGGCGCAGCGCTCCCGGTGAGGGGACCACGCTCCCCGGCACCCGGCAGTCCGCGCACACCGAACCGCCCGCGGAGACCGAGAAGAACCGGTTGGGCCCGGGCAGGCCGCAACGGGCGCAGGCGTCGAAACTGGGGGCGTAACCGCCGCAGGCCAGGGAACGCAGCAGGAAGGCGTCCAGCACCAGGCCCGGCGCGTGCTGCCCGGCGGCCAGGGTCCGCAGCCCTCCGACGAGCAACAGGTACTGCTGGACGTTGGGCTCGCCCTCGTGGTCGGTGAACCGCTCGGCCGTCTCCAGCATCGCGGTCCCGGCGGTGTAGCGCCCGTAGTCCTCCACGATGGTCCGGCCGTGCGCGGCGATGCTCTCGACCTGGGTGCACATCGGCAGACCGCGTCCGATCAGCTCCGAGCCGCGCGCGAAGAACTGCGCATCCACGTGGGAGAAGGGCTCCAGCCGGGCGCCGAACTTGGACTTGGTGCGCCGCACCCCCCGGGCGACCGCCCGGACCCGGCCGTGCTGCCGGGTCAGCAGGGTGATGATCCGATCCGCCTCACCCAGCTTCTGCGTGCGCAGCACGATGCCGTCGTCACGGAAGAGGGTCATGACCCGATTCTCCCCCGGGCTCCCCCGGGCGTCGTCCCC
>NZ_VKHT01001499.1 GCF_014141535.1 Streptomyces alkaliphilus
GTGGGGTGCGGGGCGGGGTGCGGTGGGAACGGCGCCTCCTTTCGGCCCCACCGCACCCCGGTCAGCGGCCGCCGGAGGACACGGACATCCCGACGGCGGCGCGGTCCAGCTCACTCGAGGTGTCGATGAGGGCGTACTCCCGCTCCGCCCGGGCGATGGCCTCCTCGACGCTCACACGGGGAGTGAGCCCGTGGATGTCGATGATCTTCTCCAGCCGCTCGGGTACCGATCCCCCGACCGAGTGGTAGGGAATGCCCAGCTCATCCAGGGTGTCGAGCATCAGGCGATCGGCGAGGTACCGGAAGCGCTCGTTGACCGGCCGGTGGCCGTCGGGCACCAGGGGGAACTCGATGGGCAGATGGACGAACGCGTCGTAGGAAGCCTTGGCGTGCTGCTTCGCGGGAACTGCCATCTGTTCCAGGACCGCGGCGTAGAAGCGGATGTCCTCCGCGAGCTTCACGTTCTCCAGGTCCACCGATTCGTTGGGGTTGATGCCGACCAGGACCCGTACGGTGCCGTAGGCCCATTCGTGGAGGGAGGAGCCGTCGGACACGAAGCCGTGCGACAGGTGGGACTCGTTCACGGCACGCTCCTGGTTGCGCCGCATGATCAACATGATCAACTCGGCCGGGGTGCATTCCTCCAAGGTCTTGCCCGGTATGGAGATCGGGAGCAGCTCCCGCATGGTTTTGGCAGCGGAGCGGGGCAGACCGGTCAGATGCGCCAGGGCCATGGTGGTGAGTGTCTTGCCGACCGAGTAGGTGCCGGCGATGGCGAGCTTCACGCGAATTCCTCCTGGTGGGACGGACGAGCCGGAACAGGGGGTCGGGGAGGGGG
>NZ_VKHT01000015.1 GCF_014141535.1 Streptomyces alkaliphilus
GCCCCGCCCCGCACCGCGACACCACCGCCGCGCCTATACCGCCGCGGCCGTGGTGTTGCGGTGTTCTTGTGGGCTGACGCCGTAGACACGCTTGAAGGCGGTGCTCAGGGCGAATCCGGTGCTGTAACCCACCTGGCGGGCCACGGCGTTGAGGGTGGCGTCGGACTGGCGCAGCAGGTCGGCGGCGAGGGCGAGGCGCCATTCGGTGAGGTAGGTCATGGGCGGCGTGCCGACGGTGCTGCGGAAGGTGTCGGCGAGGGTCGCCCGGGAGACGCCGATCTCGGTGGCGACCCGGCCGAGGGTCCAGTTGTCCGCCGGCTGTTCGTGGAACAGCCGAAGGGCCTCGCCGACCACGGGGTGGGTGTGGGCCCGGTACCAGGGCGGGGCCTCGGACTCGGGCCGATCCAGCCAGACGCGCAGCACCGAGATGAGAAGCAGGTCGAGCAGCCGGTCGAGCACCACGCCCTGGGCCGGCCCCTGCTTGGTGACCTCCCGGGCGAGCACGGGGACGAGCGTGGAGTCCCAGGTGTCGTCGGAGACCACCAGCAGTGGCGGCAGCACGTCGAGGAGCCGCTGGCCGACCGCGCCCACCTCCTCGTACACGCCGAGGAGCAGCTGCACGGGCCCGTCGGGGTTGCTGCCCCAGGTGCGGACGCCCAGCGACATCCGTTCGCGCAGCTCGACGCCCTCGGGCGTGACGCACTGCTGCCCGGGGTGGACGATGACCTGCGGTTCCGTCGTCGGGTCGTCGCGCATCACGTAGGGGTCCGGCCCGCGGATGATGGCCACGTCCCCGGGAACCAGCCGTACCGGTTCGCCGCTGTCGGGTTCGATGCGGGCCTCGCCGCTGAGCATCACGGCCACGCAGAGCGGCGACCGGTCCTGGACCCGGATCGACCAGGGGGTCTCCAGCACGATGCGGAGGAGAAAGGCGCCGCTGGCTCGTGGGCCTTCGAGGAGTCCTGCGAGTGCGTCCATCCACCCAAGAATAGACGACCAGATATGCCTTTTGGCATCTCAGCCATGGATCGTCCAGAATCTCGCGTGCAGACTGAGGTCATGACGACAAACGAGCACACGACCCTGGTCCTTGGTGGAACCGGCCGCATCGGTCGCCGAGTGGCCCGAAAGCTGACCGAGCGCGGCGTGAACGTGCGGATCGGTTCCCGCACCGCAGAGATTCCGTTCGACTGGGAGGACTCCTCGACCTGGGCCGGCGCCTTCGTCGGCGTCAAGTCGGCATTCCTGATGTACTACCCCGAGGTGGAGTGGCCGGGTGCCGGCGACGACGTCGGGGCGGTGGCCCGGCTGGCGGTCGACGCCGGCGTCGAGCGCCTGGTCCTGCTGTCCGCCCGCAACCAGGAGGAGGCCATGCGGTGCGAGGACGCCGTGACGAGCCTTCCGGTGGAGTGGACCATCATCGCGCCGGCCTCGTTCAACCAGAACTTCGACGAGGGCGTGTTCCTGGAGCCGCTGCGGCAGGGCGTGCTGGCGCTGCCCTTCGGTGACAACTCCGATCCGTTCGTCGACGCGGAGGACATCGCGGACGTCGCGGTGGCGGCCCTGACCGAGAACCACCACGTGGGGGAGCGCTACGAGCTGACCGGTCCCCGGCTGTGGACCTTCGCCGAGGCCGTCGCCGAGATCGCCCGGGTGACGGGCCAGAAGATGCACTACGAGCCGATCAGCCCGAAGGAATTCGCCGACGCCGTCGTCAACGAAGGCGCCCCGCGCGAGTTCGCCGACACGCTGGCGACGTGCCTCTCCGAGTTCTTCGACGGCCGCAACAGCTCGCTGGCCGACGGCGTCGAGCGCGCCCTGGGCCGCAAGCCCCGGGACTTCGCCGACTTCGTGGCCGAGGTCGCCCCGACCGGCGTCTGGAAGCCCGCGTAACCCGGTCCGGTGGATCCGGCGGGACGACCGCCCGCCCAGCCCGTGGCGGCGCCCCGCCGGCATCCGCACCGCACCACCCGGTCCCGCACGAACCCGTTCCGCGCGACCCCCTGGCTCAACGCAGGACCGACCGTGACGGCCACGTGCCCCCGGACTCCGTTCCGTAGGGCGCACGGCCGTCACCCGTACGACTGACAACACGTCAACTGGCATACGAGCAACAGGACTTGCGTTGATATTGCGAGTCCATCGGCACGATGCCGGAGATGAAACGAACCAGGCTTTGGACGTCCTTTGCCCGGCAGGTCGAGGCCCGCCCGGATGCCACCGCCCTCGTGACGAGGAGCCGGCGCGTGTCCTACGGCGAGCTGGCCCGCCTGGTCGCCGATGCGTCGGCCCGCCTCGACCGGCTCGACACGGCCGGTGGCGAGCCCATCGCCGTACCCGCCACCAAGACCCCCGGGACCATCGCGCTGGTGCTGGCGTGCCTGCGGGCCGGCCTCGCGGTGGTGCTGCCCCCGGCCACACTGCCCGCCGTCACCCGGCAGCGGCTGCTGGCCCGGGCCGGCTGCCGTCACGTCCTCGGCGCGGAAGACGCCGACCACGCCGGCGCCGCCCCGGACCCCGTGCCCTTCGCGGCCCCCGCCGCGCCCGGTGCCGGTGAGGACGTCGCCTTCGTCCTCACCACCTCCGGATCCACGGGCGTGCCCAAGCTGGTGCCGCTGTCGGCGGGCGCGGTCGAGCGGTTCGTCGACTGGGCCGCGGCCCGGTTCGAGCTGGGCCCGGGGGCCTGCGTCCTCAATTACGCCCCGCTCAACTTCGACCTCTGTTTCCTCGACGTGTGGGCCACGCTCCACCACGGCGGGCAGGTCGTCCTCGTCGACCCGGATGCGGCCACCAACGGCCGTCACCTGCTCGACGTCGTCGACGACCACGCCGTGACAGTCGTGCAGGCCGTGCCGATGGCCCACCAGCTGCTGGCCGACGCCGCGGACGCCGCAGGCGCCGCCGGGGAGCCGGCCCGCCGCCTCACCTCGGTCCGCCATGTGTTGTTCACCGGCGACCACATGCCCGCCCGCTGCCTGGCCCGGCTGCCCGCCGTGTATCCCGGTGCCCGTTTCTACAACCTCTACGGCTGCACCGAGACGAACGACAGCTTTCTGCACGAGGTGGACCCGCAGGCGCTGCCGCCCGGCGGCATCCCGATCGGCAGCCCGCTGCCCGGCGTCGAGGCGGTCGTCCTCGACGCGGACGGCGCCGTGGTGAGCGGACCGGGCCGGGGCGAGCTCGTCGTCGCCACGCCGTTCCAGTCCGCCGGCTACCTCGGCGCCGACCCGGCGGCCCCCGGGCCGTTCGTGGACGCCCCGGCGGGCCGCCCGCCCGGCACCGCCACGCGCTTCTACCGGACCGGCGACATCGTGCGCCGCGACCCCACCGGCCTCCTGTACCTCGAAGGACGCAACGACTTCCAGGTCAAGGTGCGCGGCACCCGGGTCAACACCGCGGTGGTCGAGCAGGTGCTGCTGGACCACGAGGAGATCGCCGAAGCCGTGGTGCTCGCCGTCCCCGACCCCGTCGCCGGCCACCTGCTGCACGCCGTGCTGCGCCGGGTGCCGGGTGCGTCCGTCAACACCCTGACCCTCCGCGGGCACTGCGCCCGGCAGCTGCCCACGGCGGCCATCCCCGCGACCTTCCGCCTGACCGAGGAGCCCCTGCCCCGCACCACGACGGGCAAGCCCGACCGGCAGTCACTCGGTCCGCTTCCGACGCCGTCCCGCCCGGGGACGACGACCCCCACCCGAAAGGAAACCGTCCGATGAACAACGAGACCCTGATCAAGAGCTACCTGATCGAGGAATTCCTGCCCGAGGTCTCGGCCGGCGACCTCGCCACCGACTACGACCTGCTGACCAATGGCGTGGTGGACAGCCTCGGACTGCTCAAGATCATCGCCTGGATCGAGACCGAGTTCGCCGTGACCGTCGACGACGCGGCCCTGGACCCCGACAACTTCCGCAGCGTCGACGCCATCGGCTCCTTCGTGGCGCGGGCGTCGGTTCCGGTCGAGGCGGGCTGACCCGTGCACGACGCGTTCACCGCTCTGCGCAACGGCCGCCGGGTCGACGCCGCCACCTGGTCCTCGTTCTGGGACGAGCTGAGCGCCGACACGCTGGAACCCGGCGAGCCGGCGTCGCTCATGGCCGAACTCTGCCGCGACTCGGTCTCCCCCGAGACGCTCACCGACCTGGTGCGGTCCCTGCACGCCCGCCGCCCCGGACCGGTCCGTTCGTTCCCCGGGGCGGTCAACGTCGTCGGCACCGGCGGTGGCGCGGCGACCTTCAACATCTCCACCGCCGCCGCCCTGGTCGCCGCCGCTCTGGGCACGCCCGTCCTGAAGACCGGGTCCCGGGCCCACACCAGTGCCTACGGCTCGATCGACCTGCTCACCCGGCTGGGCATCCCGCTCACCAAGTCCCATGACGAGACGGCGGCCTCGCTGGGCCGGCACGGCATCGCCTTCGCCGGGTACTTCGTGTATCCGGTCGAGCTGACCGTGCTGGCCCGGCGCATCCTGCCCCTGCCCATGCGGCCCTACGGCCGCCTGCTCAACACCCTCGGCCCGTTCCTGCCGGCACTGCCGGGGACCCGGCAGGTCACCGGCCTGTCCGGCCCAGGACTGCTGCCCCTGGCCCGGAGCCTGGCGACGGCGGTCGAGGACCGCGAGGTCTGGCTGTGCACCAACGACGTCGGCACCGACGAACTGATCGGCTTCGCCGACAACGTCATCCATCCCGGCGCCCGGCTGCCCCTCATCCGGCTGAACCGCCACACCCTGAACACGACCGACGGCGCCCTGGCGGACCTGGCGCCGGTGACCGAACCCGACCGGGTCGTCGACCACTTCCTGGACGTGGTGTCCGGGCGGGCGGGCACGGTGGCCACCGAGACCGTCGCCCTCAACGCCGCCGCCCTGACGATCGCGGCCGGGCGGCGGACCCACTGGCGCCCCGCCGTCGCCGAGGCCGTCGCGGCGATGCGGGACGGCGCGGTGGCCGAGCTGGTCGCCGCCGTGCGGGCCGACGCGATGGCTGCGGCACCGCCGCAGCCGGTGGGCGAGGGGGTCTCCGGTGGCTGAGCTGTTCGCCCGCCCGCCGGGCCTGGCCGTGTTCCTCAACGCCGGCGATCCGCCGTTCGACGTGCTGGACGACGTCGCCGACATGCTGGACGAGCAGGAGGTCGACGTCCTGGAACTGGCCGTGCCGTTCCCGGACTCGATCAGCGACGGGCCGGTGATCCGCCGGTCCGCCGACCGGGCGTTGGCGGCCGGGACCGGCCTCGGCGAGACCCTCGCCTTCGTCGAACGCTCCCGCGCCCGCCACCGCCACCTGCGGGTGGTCGTCCTCGCCGACTGGGCGCACACCGTCCGCCCCCGCTCGATGGCGGAGGTCGTCACGGCCATCGCCGACTCCGGGGCGGCCGGCGTGCTGATGCACGGCGCGCCGCCGAGGGTCCGCCCGGAGTTCTACGACCGGGCGGGCACCGCCGGGCTGCCCGTCGTCACCACCTGCTACGCCTCCTCGTCCCCCGCGGTGGTGGCCGAGGCGGCCGCCCGGGCCACCTCCTATGTGTACCTGGTGGCGCACTACGGGACGAGCGGGTCCGGCCCCGCCCCCGATGCCGGCGCCCTGCGCGCCCCCATCGAGGCGCTGCGGGCGCGCACCGAGGCGCCGATCGCGGTCGGCTTCGGGGTGCGCACCGCGGCCGATGTCGCGCGGGTGCACGCGGTGGGTGCCGACGCCGCCGTCGTCGGCAGCGCCGTCGTCGCGCGCGCCTCCGAGTCGTTCGCCGCCGGCGGGGACGTCGTCGCCGACCTCGCGGAGCTCGTCGCCGGCCTGCGTCCCGGCCGACGGCCCGCCACCACCGTCCCCGCGAACCCGATTCCCGCCTCTTGAGAGGAGCACACCCATGATCGTGCGCGAACTGGACCACGTCCCCAGCGTCGACTGGGGCAACGGCCTCAGCCGCCGCTTCCTGCTGGAGGCCGACGGCCTCGGCTACTCCCTCACCGACACCACGGTGCGGGCCGGCACCAAGTCGCTGCTGGAGTACCGCAACCACCTGGAGGCCTGCTACTGCATCGAGGGCTCCGGCGAGGTCATCACCCTCGACGGCACCTCGCACCGCATCACGCCGGGCACGCTCTACGCGCTCGACGACCACGACCCCCACTACCTGATCGCCGACCCGGACGCCGACCTCCGTCTGGTGTGCGTGTTCTCGCCCGCCCTGCGCGGCGACGAGCGGCACAGCCTCGACGCCGCCGGCGCCTCGACGTACTGAGGTCACGCCATGCGCACCTGGAACGAAGACCAGCTCGCCCTCCGCGAGGGCATGGAACGATGGTGTCGCGACCTCACCGCCACGGCACCCACCGACCACCCCCACCCCGACACCGCCGGCGACGCGTTCCCCTGGGATCTGTGGAAGCGGGTCCGCGAGTCGGGCATGCTCGGCCTGCCGTTCGACCCCGCCCGGGGAGGCGCCGGCCTCGACCTGCCGACCACCATGTTCCTGCTGGAGGCACTCGGCCAGGGGTGCCGCGACGGAGGGCTGAGCTTCTCCGTCGCCACCACGATCTGCAGCACCGGCGTCCCGGTGCAGCACTTCGGGACCGACGCGCAGCAGGACCGGTACCTGCGCCGGCTGTGCGCGGGCGAGCTGATCGGCGCCCACGCCATCAGCGAGCCCGACACCGGCTCGGACGCCCTGAGCATGCGAACCCGGGCCGTCCGGGACGGCGACCACTTCGTGCTCAACGGCAGCAAGAGCTTCGTGACCAACGGGCCCGTCGCCGACGTGGTCGTCGTCTACGCCCGCACCCGACCCGAGGGCGGTCCGCTCGGCATCACCGCCTTCCTGGTCGACACGGACACCCCCGGCTTCTCGACCGGTCAGCCGCTCAAGAAGATGGGTCTGACCTCCTCGCCGATGAGCGAGCTGTACTTCGACGACCTGCGGGTGCCCGCCGACCGGGTGCTCGGGGGCGTCGGGCGGGGGTACCTGCTGCTGGAGCACGTGATGAAGTGGGAGATCCTCTGCTCCTTCATCATCAACATCGGGGAGATGCAGCACCGGTTCGACCGCTGCCTCGAACACGCCCGGACGCGCGTCCAGTTCGGCAAGCCGATCGGCTCCTACCAGGCGATCTCGCACAAACTGGTGGACATGCGGATCCGGCTGGAGACGGCCCGCAGGTGGCTGTACGACACCGCCGACCGCCTCGCCGCCGGGCAGGACGTCACCGAGGACGTGGCGATCAGCAAGCTGCTGACCAGCGAGGCCAACGTGGCCTCCGGGTTGGCCGCCATCCAGATCTTCGGCGGCAACGGCTACATGTCGGAGTACGGCCTGGACCGGGAACTGGCCAACGCCGTCGCCGGCACCATCTACTCGGGCACCACGGAGATCCAGTACAACCGGATCTCCTCCGTGCTGGGACTGTGAGAGACATGCTGCTCAAGGTGTGCGGCGCCACCAGCCGCGACGACATCGCCCTGCTCGCGGACGCGGGCGTCGACCTGATCGGCCTGTGGCACGGCGTACCGGGCGGCCCCGCCGACCTGTCACCGCGCCGCTTCGCCGCCCTGGCCCGCAGGTGCCGCACCGTCGCGGTGCCCGCGGACCGGGCGGCCCCGGAGCCGGTCCTGGTCACCTTCCTGCGGGACCCGGCGGCCATCGGCGGGGCCGCCCGGGCCGCCGGCGTGCAATGGCTGCAACTGCACGGCTACCAACCCCCGGGCGTGGTGGCGGCGATCAAGCGGCGCTGGCCGGAGACCACGGTGGTCAAGGTCCTGCACGTCGCCGGGGACGTCTGCGTCGAACGCCCGCTGCTGGCCTCCTACCAGCGGGCGGGGACCGACCTGTTCCTCTTCGACGCCATCGGCGAGGGGGGACAGGTGGGCAGCACCGGCCTGTCGCTGGACCCCGACGTGGTGATCGATCTGGCCGAGGCGACGCGGCTGCCGTTCCTCGTCGCCGGGGGCCTGTCGGCCGCCAACCGCTCGCGCTACGAGAAGGTGGCCGCCCACCCCCGCTTCGCCGGTGCCGACGTCGACACCGCGGCCCGGGACCTGACGGGCGCGTTCTGTGCCCAGAGCGTCGGCAGCATCCGGCAGCACTGGAGTGCCGCCCCCGACATGGAGGAGGTCGGCTGATGGGTACCTCGTTCGTGGACGCCCTGACCGCTGCCCGGCGCCCCGTGATCATGGAGCTCAAGCCCCGCTCGGCGGACGGCGAGGACCTGTTCCGCGGCCGCCCGGTGAGCGAGCTCGTCGCCCGCTTCGAGGCGGCCGGCGCCCCCTGCCTGTCGGTCGTCACCGGCCGCTGGTTCGGGGGCACCACCGACCTGCTGGCCGAGGTCACCCGTTGCACCGAACTGCCCGTTCTGCAGAAGGACTTCATCACCAACACCGGCCAGCTGCGGGTGGCCCGCGACCTCGGTGCGTCCGCGGTGCTGCTCACCGCCGCGCTGCTGCCGCGGGTGGCGCTGGCACGGCTGGCCGAGCGCGCCCTCGCGCTCGGCCTCACCCCGTTCATCGAGGTGACCGACGTCGTCGAGATCGAGGGCCTGCCCTCGTGCGAGGGGAGCGTGGTGGCCGTCAACAACAAGGACATCAAGGCCCGCGAGCGCGGAGCCGCCGACGTGGACCGCAGCCTCCGGCTGCTGCCCGCCGTGCGGGGGACGGGGACACCGTGCCCCGTCAGCGCCAGCGGGATCGACGACCCGAAGGTGGCCGCCCGGCTGCTCAGCGCCGGCTACGCCGGACTTCTGGTGGGAACCCATCTGCTGCGGGCCGACCGCCTCGACTCGTGGTGCGAGGAACTGGCGGCGTCGCATCCCGTGTCGTCCGCGGCTCGTCCAGCGGGCTGAGCGCCAGCTCCTCCCACTCGACGGCGAAGGGAAGGCCCAACTCGTCGGCGGCGGCGATCACCCGCGCGGCGAGGTCGCCCGCCTCCAGGTACCGCCGGCCCGCGACCAGGGAGCGGGCGACCCGCAGGGGCCGCTCCTGGTCGTAGGGGTCGAGCTCCATCGCCGTCTCCAGCCGGTCCATCGCCTGCTCCACGTCGCCTGCCTCCAGCGCGGCCGACAGCACCACGTCGATCAGGCCGAGCACCCGGTGGCGGACGACCTCGCGGCGCTTGGCGATGCGGTCACAGTAGAGGTCGTCGGGCAGCAGCAGCCCGCTGAAGGCGGCGAGCGCATGCCGGGCGCGGGAGACCCGTTCGTCGTGCTGCGCGGCGGCGACGGCCCGTGCCAGGTCCTCGAACACGTGCAGGTCGACCCGGCACGGGGCCAGGCACAGCATCCCTCCGGCGCGGGTGACGAGCGAGCCGTAGGTGGCGCGGGCCCGGGTCAGGACGTTCTTGAGGCGGCGCTGGCCGACCCCCGGCAGCTCGCCCGGCCACAGCATCTCGACCATCGTCTCGACGCGCACGGATCCGCCCGCGAGCACGAGATGCTTCACCAACTGGCTGGCCCGACCGGTCCCCTGCAACACCCGGGAGCCCTGCCGGACCTCGAAGCCGCCCAGGACCCGCACCTCGTAACAGCCGTCGGGGGCGGCGGTCTCGGTCACCGCCGCCGGGGTCAACCGGATGGCCGAGCGCAGGACGCCGACCACCTGCGGCTCCCGCCGGTCGGGCAGGTCGGGATGGCCCAGACTCGCCGCCCGGTCCAGGGCGATCAGCATGCGCCGGCCGGCGGCGTCGACGTGGCCGGCGGCATGGCGGACGTAGCCGGTCAGCAGTTCGGCCTTCCACCGAAGCCAGGGGGCGATCTCGTGGTCCTCCAGCATGCGTTGCAGGACCTCGGCCGCGTCGGGCTTGCCCCGGCGGGCGTCGATGAACGCCTCCGTCAACGCCACCGTCACCGGGTCCTCGATGCGGTGCTCGCGGGCCGCGGCGATCAGCCGGGCCGAGGGCGCCTCGGCCCCGACCGCGGCGCAGGCGTCGGCTGCCTCGCACAGGAACTGCAGACCGCCGCTGTCCGGGATCATCTGGCCGAGGTGGGCCTCGGCCAGGGCCAACTGCTCCAACACCCCCGACTTGTCGTGCTCGTTAGCCGCCAGGATCAGGCGGGTCCAGGCGACATGGCCCGCCACCCAGTCGATGCGCAACAGCTCGGCGAGGCGCATGGCGTCGTCGAGGGCGGCCGGCGCCTGCTCGGCCTCGCCGCTGAGCGCCAGCAGCCGGGCCTCCATGACCAGGCACAGCATGCGATCGAACTGGGTGCCGCTGGTGGCACCGAGCCGGCGCAGCAGCAGGGCACCCTCGCCGGTCTTGCCCTGCGCCGGCAGGATGTGGGTGGCCAGCCGCCGCTGGACCGCGGCGACCCGGGCGGGTTCACCCAACTCGCCCCAGATGATGGCGGCCTGACGCATCGCGTTCTCGGCACAGCGCAGGCTCGGCCCGTCCGGACGGTCCGACAGCGCCACGCCCAGCGCCTCCAGCAGGCCGGCCTGGGCGCGGGTGCCCTCGGCGGCTTCCGCCAGCAGCCGCTCGACCCGGTTGAGAACGTCGGGGTCACGCAGCAGCGCCCGCTGGATCAGCCACTCGCTCTCCACCTCGACGCCGAGATCGCCGTCGGTGTCCTGCTCCCGCACGACGCGCAGGGCCCGGCCGAGGACCTCGCGTTCCTCGGCGAGCTGGCCGACGTTGCGGTGGGCGCGTGCCAAGTGCAGCAGCACCTGCGGGGCGGCCTCGGCCGCGGGCCCGAGACGGGCCATCAGATGGATGAACTCGACCGGGTCCAACTGGTTGATTCGCGAGGTGGGCAGCTTCGCGATGAGCATGGCGGCCTCTTCGGGGTCGCCGCAGTCCACCAGCAGGCTGGCCGCGGCCAGCTCCGCGCCCTGGGCCATCAGCTGCGGTGCGGCCCGCCGGGCGATGGCCGGGTCGAGCGGCGCCAGCGCGGTGAGGGGCTCCTTGGACTCGCTGCACAGCCGCGACCAGCCGTCGGCGCCGACGGCGAAGGGGATACCCGCCCGGATGAGGCGCCGCAGCAGTCCCGGCTCGCCCAGCGCCTCGACGAGGGTGTCGTTCACCATCGGGAACGCGGCCACCTGGGTCAGCAGATAGCGGTCGCCCGGATCGAGGACGGCGGCGTAATGGTCCATCAGCTGACGGATCAGGCCGGGGTGGCGCAGCAGCCCGGTGGCGGCCGCCATGCGGTCGGGCTCCCGGGCGATCCGGCGCAGCATCACCAGCAGCAACGCCACCCAGCCGCCCGACAGGTCGTGCAGGGTGGCGGCGAGCCGTTCGCCGTCCTCGTCGCCGATCTCGATGCGGGCCAGGGCGGTGGCCTCGTCCTGGGTGAGGCGCAGATCCTGGGTGTTGAAGCGCTCGGCGGTACCGCGGAACTCCATGGCCGCCAGCGGGGCCGGCAGCAGGCGGCTGCTGACCAGGACGCGCAGCGGAAGCGTGCGGTCCTGCGCCAGGTCGGCCAGCCAGGCCGCGGCATCGTCGGTGAGGGCCTCGGCGTTGTCGACGACCAGCATGCCCGTCCCGGTGGGCGCGGCCAACAGTTCGCTGATCCATCTGCCGACGCCGGTGCCCCGGGGGGGCGGACACCCGGCGTGCTGCTCGGCGGCCTCGCGGATCGCGGATGTCAGCTCGTCGGCTGTGACGGGACCCTCGCGCGGAAGGTACACCCCCAACCCGCCGCCGGCGTGGACCTGCTGGGTCAGGACGCTTTTGCCGAACCCGCCGCCCGCCTCGATCAGGACCGAATGCCTCGCGTGGAGGATCTCTTCCACAAGTCGCTGACGTGGGACGAAAGGCATCCTAACCATACAGGTGCCCCCCAGCACGATCATGCCAGTCCTGTCCGCCCGTACGACCGTACGCTAACACGAATGGCTGGATCAGCGTTGCTCTCCGTCGCTCTCGGCTCACGCTCGATCCCCCGGTGGAACTCCCCGTCGCGGGAGGCGTCCACAGGCGGTCCGGGGTGGCGATGTCGAGGAGGCTCGTCCCCTCTCACAGGGTCCGGTCCGTCATCTCACACAGGAAGAGGCGATTCGCCGCGCCGGCCTTCGGCACGTCGGCGCGCGGCACCGGGCAGTGCTCGTGGAGGGAGGTGAACGCCGAGGCCGGGCCGTACGGGTGGGCGGCCGGCTCGTGCGGCTCCTGGATCTCGGCCGCCGTCCGAAGCACTTGCGTGAACTCGTCCGGCAGCAGGCCCCGGTGGCGCAGCCGCACCCGGAGCCGGCGCGGGAGCCGGCTGAAGGGGTGCCGGGGTTCAGGGGTGTCCGCTCGACCGCCCCGCGGCCGATGGACCGGATGCGGGCGAAGCGTCCCGGCGATGGACGCCGGTGGCGTCGCCCTGAAGGGAGACCATCCGGTCCGGGTCGAAGACGTGGTCCCGGACCATGGGGTTCGACGGGTCGGCGCACCCGACCGCGCCGATGCCGACCTGCGCGGCGCACTGGGCGATCTCCTCCTCGGTGAGCTCCGCGAACTTCTCCCACACCACCACCGCGGCCCGTTGCCCAACCTCCTCCAGCAACTCCACCCGCCGGCCGGTCTCGCCCTCTCGCACGGCAGGACCATATCGAACATATTTTTCACCCCATGGCGGCTGCGCTCTTGCCGGCCGTGGACGAACCCGGCGCCCCCTCTCAACGGCAAGCCCCGCAGACCGACTTTTGGGTCCTCGGCGATCACGGAGTCGGTACGGTGCCGGTGCTCTCGATCCGGGCCCGGCCGGGCCCGACGGGCTCTGAGCCAACGGTTGCAGTGCCCGGGGCAGCCGGCTTCACGGCCGTCATCGCCCGACCTCCTCGGTCGGCAGCCGCGATGAGGGCCCGCGCTCGACCGCCTCCCGCAGGAGGCACGGTTATACCAAGAGTAATCCCGGATGAGCGGAGCGATTAGGATGTCTTCAGCAGGATCAAAGAAGTGGAAGGCCCCCGCGACCTTGAGCAAGTCCGGGGGCACGGCCGCAGACCTAAGTGGAGGTCTCGACATGAGTCATGGTACCCATACCCTCCGCCCGACACACAGCACCCCGCCATGGATGCAGCGCGTGATGCTCGCTGCACCCACGGCGGGGCGCTCTTGCCCGGGCACTCCGACTCACCCCTCGGATGAGGGGGTCGGGATGCGGTAGGTCACGGGGCGGATGATTCCGCCCGGGGGCTGCGCTTTGCGGTGATGCCACTCACCGAGGCTCAGCATCCCCTCTGATCTCCGGTCGGCTTGACAGAGCCTCCCGGAGAAGCTGTTCGACCCGGTGCCACCCGGCTTCGAACGGTTCGATCTTCAGGTTCTTCCCGGAACCAAAACCCAAAGAGGGCTTTGTGCTGCCCTCAGAAAGGGCTACACCCATCATGCAGCACGTTGGGTTGCAATGCCAGCCTGCCCATGTCACCAAAGCGACGTTTGACCGAGACTTCCCTGTTCAGGGGCTGGACCGGTCGTGTGTGCGTGTTCGGTTTCACTCTGCTGAGTGCGTCGTTCACATGGGTGTTGCAGCCTTCACGGTGAACAGGCCGCTGGCGCCCGCTGAAGCCCGACACAGCCTGGCCGGCGCGGAATGATCCCGGCCGGCCGGCAGTCGATCCAGCACACCGCGAGCCGGTGTGCTCAGCCGCGTGCCTGGATGCGCGCGGTCGCTTGGCTGGTCGGCTCCGGGCTGCACCCGAAGGCCGGGGAGACCACTCTCGCCGTGGCGCGGGATCTCGCGGCCCGGATGGACTACGAGTCCGGGCACGTCCTCTACGACTTGGACGGCACGGCACGCCGCACCGGTACTTCGCCGGGCGACGGTGAAGCGTCACGTCAGCTACCTCCGGGCCCTCGGTGCACTGGTGTGGGTCCGGCACGGCTCCAAGCAGAACCTCTGTCTCCCGGGCCGGAAGTACACCGCCACGGCCACGATCTACGCCGCCGTCATCCCGCCGGTATACGACGAAGCGATGGGGCACCGGCTGTCCGGCACCGGCTACCGGGCCCGGCTGATCGGGGTGACGGAGGCCGGCCGCGAGCGTGCCATCGCAGAGGTGCGGGAGCGGGCGGCGAAGCGGACGTCCGGCCGTTCCGGACGGCCCGTCAAGCCCCGCTCCGCAGCGGCAGGGAGCGGTGCCTCGAAGCGCTGCTCGCCACCGGCCGGGACGGGCCGTGAGCCCCATTCCCGTGGTGGGTACCACCCACCACGGGAAGCTGAGGTGAGTGGGGGGTTGAAAGACACGCTCTGCGCGCCCGGAATCCCCACCCGGACGAAGACCACCACCAGGAGCAGCCACTGCCGGGGGACAGGCCGTCCCGTGCGACAGGTCGAGCAGGACATCGCGATCGCCCAACAGGTCCGCCCCCGGATCGGCTGGACCCAGGCAGCCGGACTGCGACAGCTGGCCTACGCCCTCCGGCCTCTGATCGACCGGGGTCTGGACGCCGAGAGCATCGTGACCGAGTTGGCTAGCTGGTCCCGCACCGAGCAGTCCGCCGGCATCGGCACTTCCTGGCGCCCGAGCCGACCCGCCGCCTACATCACCGCCCAACTCGCCGCCGGAGCCCTGGACGCCGTTCCGCCCCCACCCCCTGCACCCGGTCCGGCACCGGAACTGACACCGGCCGAAGCGCAGCGCACCGCCGCACTGCGGGCCGACACCATGATCCGAATGATGATCCTGCAGGCCCGGCAGCAGGTCCTCGGCCTCCAGCAACAGGACGCCATCCCGCCGCTGATCACCGACCCGACCGCCTGGGACCGCGCCCTGGCCCGCGGCGCCGCGAACCAGGACCCGCAGGTCCTGATCAGCTACGTGCACGCCCACGGCATCGACGCCGCCACCGACCTCTACGGCGCCGGACTGATCGCCCGGCTCGCCAGCCGCTACCCCGCCGCGTTGCCCGCAGACCTGTTCTGGACCAGCCCCACCCTCCAGCCCGCCACCAGTGGCTCAGTCCTGCCGCCGCTGGAGATCGACCGCGAAGCTCTCGCCGCTGTACACACCGAGGAGGCCACTGGGCTACTGCTCCTGGACGAAGACGACCAGGAGCAAACCGACGTCACCGGCCGTGAACCGGACCTGGAAGAGCGCTGCCCCGGCTGCGGCCGGTCGAACCGGGGCAGATGCTGGCGCTGCCGTCAGGCCGCCGCCCCCACCGCTAACAGCCGGGCAGTGCCCGACCTCGCCGTGACAATCCCCCAGCCGAGACCCGCAGCCATGCCCGGCAGGCAGGTGTGCACCAGTTGCGGTACCGCGCCCTCTACCTTCAGCGGCCGGTGCGGAAGGTGCGCCGTCACCGGCCGGGACCGCTCGCGGGCGATCAGGCTGAAAGGCCGATAACCGTGTCGTGCTGAGAGAGGTAACTTCTCGTCATTGACATATGGGGAACCGGGCAGCGCTGTTCGTCCCTCGTGTAGAGGGGCGAGGCCTGGCCAAGAATCAGCAGACGGACACGAACCCGGGCCAGTCGCACCACCAGTAGGGTCGCCCTATGAGTACAGCAAGTGAATCAACCGAGTTCATCTCGGTGCGAATTGGGGCCAGACCGGAGATCGAGCTGGTGGAGTTGCGGCTGCCGCCAGAGCTGATGGACGAGGTCTTCACAGCGCTCCGCGAAGCGGACATTGAGGCAAGCGAATGCGTCGAGTTCAGCGCTGGCCCCACGCTGGCGATCATCGGGATGAGCGTGGGACCGTTCCTGTGGGCGAACCTCCAGCGCGCCATCCAAGCCATCTGCGCGCGTCACAAGGACAAGAAGTTCGAGTTGACTCTCTCCTCGGGCGAGAAGATGACCGCAGACGGCCACTCCGCCAAGGACGTGCAGCTACTACTCAAGGCGACGGCGGAACTTTACGCGCAGGGTGACAGGAGCTGGCAGGCTCTGAAGAACCAGTCATCCCCAGCACCTCCGGCACACTGATGTGGTGTCTCCTGTTCCCTTCTGCCCCAGATTAGACAGATTTTTCTGTCAGTACCTGTCCATACACTTATCGTGATGTGTGCGGTGACAGTGGCGGGGTTCATCAGGGAGGGGCGTGTCGAGGATGAAGAGGTACGGACCGAACCAGCGCCAACAACTACCGAACCTTCCAGTGCTTGGTCCGGTAACAGCCGTCCTTCGGGGCGGCCGAGAAACGCAACACCGTCGGTGCCTTCGGCACGATCGCCGTCACCCACAGTCGCGGTCGTCTTCCGGGACGGCCGAGAATCGCAACTGCGCGTGATCCAAGAGTTCTTCGGGGGTGCCGGCTGTGGCGGCCGTCCTTCGGGGCAGCCTGGGCCGGCCCTCTCCGGTCTTCATGGCCTTTCGCCGAAGTCTCCGAGGGTTTGCCCCTCGGGCCGGATACAGCTCGGGCAGCATTATCACGCCGTGATAATCGCCCGTCCCCGGTGGCGGCCGTCCTCCGGGACGAACGAGGATCGCAACTCCACCACGTAGGAGTCGGCGAGGGCGCCGGTGCGGCGACGGTGGTGGCCGCCTTCCGGGGCGGAGCGGGATCGCCCTCTTCGGTCTGCGTAGCCCTTCGCCGGAGCGCACGAGAGGCTGCCCTCCGGGCTGGATTATCACGCCGTGATAATCGCCCGCGCTGAGTGGCGGCCGTCCCTCGGGGTGACCGAGAATCGCAACGCTGTGTCGATACTGATCGACCCGACGGTCATCATGTGGCGACTGTCCTTCGGGACAGCTGAGGATTGCAACCAAACCGGCCGACGTGGTCGCCAAAAGCCTGGTCGATGGTGGCGGCCGTTCTTCAGGGTGTCCGAGGATCGCAACGTCATCCGCAGGTAGGCCGCGACCGGCGTGACAGTGGTGGCGGTCGTCCTGCGAGGCGGCGGGCAATCGGAGTGTCGATGCAGCCGATCTCCTTGCCAGCGCATCACATGCTCGTGCCGGAAGTCGTCAACCGCTGTCAGGAGCAGGACGCGGGTACGGTGCTCGCCTTCGAGCGCGAGGCCATGCCTGCAAGGCCCGTGCTCGGAAGCGAGACACCACGGGAAGACAACTACCTCTCGGGGAAGTGTTCCTCCACCACGGCACGGACGCTCTCCCGGAACTCCACCAACAGTCGCTCGCTCGAGCCCGGCTCGAACGGCAGGGCATCGAGATCCGGCAGACGCCGACGCAGAACCGCCGGACCGTCCGCGAGACTCTGCAGGATGCGCAACTCCGCCGACGACTTCTGCCATTCGGAGCGGGCGCAGTACACCAGCATCACACCGGAGCGCCACCACGCCTCATCCTTCCCGGCTGCTCGCACTGACGCGGCGAGCTTGCCCAATGCCTGCTCCCACCACCACCGGGCCTCCTGTTCCCGCCCCATCACTCGATACGTCACAGCCACCTCATGACACCAACGTCCATCCTTGGGATTGAGTTCGACGGCGCGGGTGTAGTCGGCCAGCGCGGCGGCGTGGTCACCCAGCTCGCGGTGGGTTCGGCCGCGACTGGCCAGGGCCCAGGCGTACTCGGGATCAAGCTCGATGGCCCGCCCGAAATCAACCAGCGCGGCAGCATGGTCACCCAGCTCGCGGTGGGTTCGGCCGCGACTGGCCAGGGCCCAGGCGTACTCGGGATCAAGCTCGATGGCCCGCCCGAAATCAACCAGCGCGGCAGCATGGTCACCCAGAGCATGGTGGGTTCGGCCGCGTTCGGCGAGAGCCCAGGCGTACTCGGGATCAAGCTCGATGGCCCGCCCGAAATCAACCAGCGCGGCAGCATGGTCACCCAGAGCATGGTGGGTTCGGCCGCGTTCGGCGAGAGCCCAGGCGTACTCGGGATCAAGCTCGATGGCCCGCCCGAAATCAACCAGCGCGGCAGCATGGTCACCCAGAGCACGGTGGGTTCGGCCGCGTTCGGCGAGAGCCCAGGCGTACTCGGGATCAAGCTCGATGGCCCGCCCGAAATCAACCAGCGCGGCAGCATGGTCACCCAGAGCATGGTGGGTTCGGCCGCGTTCGGCGAGAGCCCAGGCGTACTCGGGATCAAGCTCGATGGCCCGCCCGAAGTCGGCCAGCGCGGCAGCATGGTCACCCCGCTCGCGATGGGTCCGGCCCCGACTGGCCAGGGCCCAGACGTTGTCCGGGTCGAGTTCAACGGCCCGGTCAAAATCGAGCGAGGCGACGACACGGTCTCTTGCTCGACTGTGTTCCCACCCGCGGAAAAGGTGAGCCCAAACACGAACTTCGGAGGGTAGATCGACCGCAGCGATCAGATGTCCCAGAACCGTGACCAGCCTTTCGGGCTCTTCACTTCCAGAGATCAGACGCTCAGCCCACTTCAGAGCTTCCCGATGATCGTTCTCGACTCCGGCTTGCTGCAGCATGGCGGCCCACGCACGGAGAGTGCCCGGACCTCGAGCACAAGCCCAAACGGAACCTGCCAGAGCTACCGGTAGGGCGGTGTGGGGGTCGGCGCACAGCAGGTGATGAACCTCGGCAATATGGTGGGCGACCCACCGGTCGTCACCCCATCGTCGGCCATCATCGGTGAGCGTTACCTCGAGGTGTTCGCGTTCGCGGGCGTGGTGGTCGGCCAGCCGGGTGTGGAGGTCCCGCCAGCGGCGGGGGGAGCGGGTGCGGTGCAGGCGCAGCATCTGTTCGCGCACCAGCTGGTGGTAGCGGTAGCGGCCGCCGTCGGCGGTCACGAACGGCAGGTTCCCCAGCCATCCGCAGTCCTCCTCCGGCCGGCCATCGGTCAGCACCGCTCGGTAGAGGTCCTCGTCGATCTCGGTCGGCAGGGCGCAGGCCAGGATCGCCTCCCGGCGGGCGGGGTCGCTCTGTCCGGCGAGGAAGCGTTCCACGGCCGTCTCGGCCGGGTCGCCGACCTGTCCGGGGTCGGTGGGGCGGGCGCGGGCGAGCATGTCCACCAGCACCGGCAGCCCCCCGGTCAGCCGCAGGATCGTCGCCACCACCGACTCCTCCACCACCCCGTGCCGGGCCAACAACTCCCCCGCCTCGGCCTCGGTGAAGGGCTCCAGCGACACCTGCACCACCTCCCGGGCCATCTCCCCCCACACTCCCGGCGTCAACGCGCTCTGCCCGGCCATCACCACGATCACGTTCAGCGGCAACTCCCCGTACCGCTCCCCGGCCACCACATCCCGCACCCACTCCTCCACACCCGGGCCGATCCGCTCCCACACATCGAGGATCACCACCACCGACCGCCGGTCCCGGGCCACCTCCGTCAAGTCCTCGACGAACACCGGCGTCAGCTCACCCACCGGATCCAACACCAACTGCGCCTCGCCCTGGTCCTTGATCCGCGTGCGCACCGCCCACGCCCAATCCAGGCCACGCGCCAACTGATCGGCCCCCAACCCGGCGGCCACCACCCCGGTGGGATCACCCATCAACGCCAGACCGGCGACCCCCAGCGTTCCCCGGGCGGCCAGCACAGCGGGCACC
>NZ_VKHT01000150.1 GCF_014141535.1 Streptomyces alkaliphilus
CCCCCGGAACGCGGCCCGCGGACGCCGCGCGAACGCGTTCCGAAGGCGGCCGGGACGTGCCCGGGCCCGCCGGGATCCGTGACGGATCCCGGCGGGTCCGGGGGAGGAAGCGGTGGACCCTCAGCGTTCGGCGGCGCGGCCGGTCGGCCCCGGCTTCCCGGTCTCCTCCACCACCTCGGCGGCCCGGGTTCGTGCCCGGTGCTCGACACCGATGACGGCCAGCGGCAGCAGACCACCGACCAACAGCGCCAGGGGCAGCAGCATCCAGACGAAGACGCCGCACATCACCAGGGCGACGAGCAGCAGCAGGGAGCCCACGGGGTCGTCCCGCAGAGCACCGGCGCCGGTCCGCAGGTGGGCGCGGACCGGGGCTCCACCGTTCTCCTCCCCGGTCACCGGGGCCCGCCTCGAACCGGTGTCCGACCAGGCCGCCGCCACCCGCAGCAGCAGGACGCCCCAGCCGCCCAGCAGGGCGAGGGAGACCGGCAACATAAGGGTCGCGCCGGGGATCACCCCGGCCTCGGCGAGCGTGGCGTTCCACACCAGCACCAGGGCCCCGGCGAGGAAACCGAGGCCCGCGGCCCACAGGTCGCGCACCGCGGTGACGAAGTCCCGCAGCAGGTCCCCGATCCGCTCGCTGTCCCCGGCCAGGTGGCGGCGCAGGTGGGCGGTCCCGGCGGCCAGCGCCGGCAGGAGGGTGACCAGGGGCAGGGTCAGCACGAGGACGACCACGCCCGTGAGCAGGGTCTCGCCGAACAGCGCGAGACCGGCTCCCTTCCTGCCGCGCATCGCCTCAGCCCTTCAATCCGGAGGTGGCCACGCCGTCGACGATATAGCGCTGGAAGATGATGAAGAAGATCAGCACCGGCAGCAGCGCCAGGACCGCCATCGCCATCTGCCCGCCGTAGTCCGAGACCGTGGTCTGGTCCACGTACTGGCGCAGCGCCAGCGGCATGGTGTAGTTGTCCGGGCTCTTGAGGTAGATCAGCGGACCGAAGAAGTCGTTCCAGCTCCAGATGAACGCGAAGATCGAGGCGGTGACCATCACCGGCCGCATCAGCGGCAGCATGATCGACCAGTAGATCCGGGCGTGTCCGGCACCGTCGATGCGGGCCGACTCGTCGAGTTCGCGCGGCAGGTTCCGCATGAACTGCACCATCAGGAAGACGAAGAACGCCTCGGCCGCCAGGAATTTACCGAGCAACAGGGGCCAGAAGGTGTCCACCATGTTCAGCGAATTGAACATGATGTACTGCGGGATGATCACCACGTGGAAAGGCAGCAGCAGCGTGCCGATCATCAGGGCAAACCACAGATTTCGGCCCGGGAATTCGATGCGCGCGAAGGCGTAGGCGGAGACCGTGGAGGAGAGCGCGATGCCCACCACCGCGCCGACCGCCAGGATCATCGAATTCATGAAGAAGGTCCAGAAGGACACCCCGCCGATACCGCTGAACGCGGTGACGAAGTTGTCCAGCGTGGTGTTGTCCGGGATCAGGTTGACGTTTCCGACGATCTGGTTGGACGGCCGGAAGGAGGAGAGCACCATCCAGGCGGCCGGGTAGAGGATCACGAAGCCCAGCACCAGGATCGAGCCGTGGTAGAGGAACGTGCGCCAGGTGCGGCGCCGCCGGGCGCGGCCGCGGCCGCCGTCGTGATCGGTGGACCGGGCGGGGGGACGCATCCCGCCGCCGGCGGCCTCGGCGGCGGCCGCAGCCTTGCCCGTGGTCGGAGTAGTGGTGGTCACTTGGCCTCACCGCCGTAGTGCACCCAGTGCTTCGAGGTCTTGAAGAAGACCAGGGTGATCAGGCCCACGAACAGCACCAGAACCCAGGCCATCGCCGAGGCGTAGCCCATCTGGAAGTCGCGGAACCCGCGGAAGTACAGGTACAGGGTGTAGAACATGGTCGAGTCGGCCGGGCCGCCGGTGCCGTTGGAGACGATGAAGGCGGAGCCGAAGACCTGGAAGGAGTTGATCGTTTCCAGGACCAGATTGAAGAAGATCACCGGTGAGAGCATCGGCAGGGTGATCCGCAGGAACTTGCGGACCGGGCCCGCGCCGTCCACCTCGGCGGCCTCGTACAGCTCGCTCGGAATCTGCTTGAGGCCTGCCAGGAAGATCACCATCGGGGCGCCGAACTGCCACACCGCCAGCAGGATGAGCATGTACACCGTCATGGACGGATCGCCGACCCAGCCGCCGGGGGAGAGGCCGACGCCCTGGCCCACCCGGTCCACCACGCCGTTGTCGATGAACATCGCGCGCCACACGATGGCGATCGAGACGCTCGCGCCGATGAGCGAGGGGGCGTAGAAGAAGGAACGGTAGGCGCCCTGACCGCGTCGCCTGCTGTGCAGCAGCATGGCCACGGCGAGCGCGGCGGCCAGCTTGATCGGGGTTCCCACCAGCGCGTACTGGAGGGTGATCTTGACCGAGTTCAGGTATCGGTCGTCGTTGAAGAGTCTGACGAAGTTGTCGAGCCCGACCCACTCCGGCGCCCGGAAGAGGCTGTAGTTGGTGAAGGCCAGGTAGAGCGAGGCCAGCATCGGGCCGGCGGTGAGGGCGAAGAAGCCCAGCAGCCACGGTGAGAGGAACGCGTAGCCGGCCCGGGTCTCGGCCGCCCGCCGCGACGACCGCGCGCTGCGCGGCCGTCGCGGCGGCTTGCCGACCTCCGGGGCCTTGGACGCTTCTCGGGCAAGAGTCACAAGGTCGATCCGTTTCGTGCGACGAAAGATGTGGAGGAGCCGGAGGGACGTGCTCAGCCGAGGTGGATCTCGGCCTCGGCGAACCAGCGGTCCACGAACTGCTCCACGGTCAGGTTGCCGTAGGCGAACTCCTGACCCAGGTTGCGGTACTCCTCCTCGATGGGACCGAAGCCCTCGACCGGGAGCGGCGCGGCCTCGGTGACGTAACCGGCCTCGGAGGCCGCCTCCTCGTACTCGACCACCCGGGCGTCGATGCCGCCCTCCTCGAGGTCGAGGGCGTCACGCTGCGCGGGGGAGGAGGGGACACCCATGTTGGTGCCGAAGATCGCGCCCACCTCCGGGTCGTTGACCAGGAAGTCGATCAGCTTGGCGGCCTCCTCCGGGTGGTCGCTGTTGGCGCTCACCGAGAGCTGCATGGTCGGCTTGAAGAACTGACGCTTCTCACCATCGGGCCCCGAGGGCACCGGCAGCAATTGGAGGTCCTCGACGCCGGAGTCACCCACGTAGCCGGCCAGGAAGTTGTCCCAGTGGAACTCCATGGCCGCCTCCTCGACCGTGAAGCCCGCCAGCGGCTCGAGCTGGACCGTGCGCTGGATGGGGTAGGTCAGGTTCTCCGGTTCGCGCACCTCGGAGGCCAGCTCCAGCCACTCCGTCATGTGCGCCTCGGTGAAGTTCAGGTCCCCGTCCTCGGTGAAGGGCTCGACGCCCTGCTGGAGGAGCCACTGGATGAAGAGCCAGAAGGTACCGGTGTAGTCGGTGGCGCCGTAGACCTGCGGGTCGGCGTCGGCGCCGGCTTCGGAGATCGCGGCGAGCACGCGGTTGTACTCGTCCCAGTCGTAGTCCTCGGCCGGGGGCTCGACACCCAGCTCGTCGAGCAGGCCGGGGTTGTAGAAGAGGGCCAGGGTGTTGGTGCCGGTGGCCACCGCGTACAGGCCGTCGTCGACCCGCCCGGCGTCGACCAGCGCCTCGTCGAACTCGGAGAGGTCCAGGGCCTCGCCCAGGTACTCGTTCAGATCGGCCAGCTGGCCGGTGTCGGCGTACTGGCGCAGGTAGGAGGTGTCCATCTGCATGACGTCCGGCAGGGAGCGTCCGGCGGCCTCGGTGCTGCGGGCGGTCCAGTAGTCGGGGAAGGCGGCGAAGCCGGTGTTCACCTTGATGTCGGGGTTCCGCTCCTCGAACAGGTCGATGGCCTGCCGGTAGCGGTCCGCGCGGTCGTCGTTGCCCCACCACTGGAAGTTGAGGGTGACCTGCCCCCCTTCGCCGCTGCCGCCGTCGCCGCCGTTGCCGTTGGAACCGCAGGCGGTGAGGGCGAGTGAGCCGACCGCCGCGAGGGCGATACCGCGGATCGCGGCTTTCCTGATGGACATTGGGAGCCTCCCTGCTCTCGTCAATGCGTGGAGCACTTCGTCGCCGGTGGCGTGAATGTCGGCCACCGGAGTGGACGGCACCGCTTCCGCAGCCCTCGGTGTCGCCTGAAGTGAATCGTTACAATACCGCCGGGGGTCGATCTGTGAACCCGGTCGTCGGTAACTTTTCGGAAACGTGACCGTGATCGTTTTTCCGCATGTCAGCGCGGCTTGCCCGGGGGAAGTCGAGGGGGTTCGGAGGCCTGCGGGGGTCTCCGGGGTGCCCATTCGATGGGGGCTTCTCCGGGCCTGATCGTGAATCGATTCATGTCGCAAGCAGCGCATCTTCCGGGGAAATCGCGCACCCCGGGGCTGTTTCGGAGTCTCGCAACGGCACCCGCCCGCGTCAAGGGGGATGGTCGGCATGTCGACGCCTGTTCGACCGATCGAATGAAGGGGTGCCCCCGGTCCGGCGGGAGACCGCCGAACCGGGGGCACGTCGGAATCCGGGAGACATCGGTACCCCGGGAAACAGGGGCCGGTCGGCCGACGGAGCAGGCCGCCCCGTCGATCGCGAAGGACTCGGGAACGCCGTTGGCGTCGCCCCGGTGCCCCGGGAAACCGAAGGTCACCGACGAGCCCGGGGCGATCCGGGACAGCCGGGACTCCGGCCGCACGGTCACCGTGGCCCCCTCCTGCTCGGGACGTGCGCTCCACATCTGCGTCACGTGCTGCCCGTCCGGTAAGGTCCAGGACAGTTCCCGGTCCCGCAGCTCCTCGTCACCGGTGTTGGAGATCCACACCTGCGCGTTGAAGCCGGCCGGCCAGGTGCCGTGCACCGTGCAGCGGATCTCACAGGTGGGAGCCCGTCGTCGCCGTCGGCCGGCGGCGCGCCCACGTACCGGATGTCCGGGGCGGGCGGCTCCTCCATGTCCGTGCCCGAGAAGAAGCCCGGGTGCGGCGGCTGGTTGTGGCTCTCGTTCTGCCAGGCCACGGCCGGCCGGTACTGCGGGTCGTGCATCAGGGTCCGCAGCCGGTGTCCGGTGACATCGGTGGTGGTGAGGATCCGCAGGGCCGAGTCGTCCTCCAGCCGCCAGATCACCTCCTCGCGCCGGTCGCCGAACAGGTCGGCCCGGAGCACCGGGGTGCCCTTGGTGTGGTTGTTGGAGAAGACCCCCTCCGGGGCGAGGATCTCGCGCTGCTCCCGCTCCTCCCAGTCCCACTTGGCGATGTACGGCCGCCCGGCGGGCTCGTCGCCGTTCGGGTCGAACTCGTGGTCCAGGATTTCGCGCAGCAGGTCGCCGTCCCACCGGATCATGAAGTTGGCGGCCGGGATGTCGGTCCCGATCAGCGTGCCGTCGGCGGCGCGCAGCTCACCCGCGCGGGAGTTCCACTCCCCGTCGACCGTCACCGCCCAGGCCTCGGCGCCCGGGTGGGTGGGATCGATGTCACCGGCCGCGCCGCGCCCCACGTCCCGGGTGCTCGGCATCGACCAGATGATCTCACCGGTGGCCGCGTCCCGCAGGGCGGCACCCCGGCCCCCGGAGTCGCTCATCGACTCGAATGTGGAGAAGATCTCCTGACCGGGACGGCTCGGGTCCGGGTCGCTGACGTGCAGGGTGTCACCGTGGCCCAGCCGGCTGCTGTACAGCGGTCGGCCGTTGTGGTTCACGGTCATGGCGCCGTAGACGATCTCGTCCCGACCGTCACCGGTCAGGTCGGCGACCGTGGCGTCGTTGAGGTGGTAGGAGGACGTGGAACTCACCGGTGTTCGCGTCGAAGGCGCGTCGCGACACGGGGGTGACCAGGACCGGGGTGGCGCCGCGCTCCCGGGCCCCGGCGATGTAGTCCTCGCGCAGGTACTCCTTGAAGTCCTCCGGTGGGGTGTACCGCTCGGGGACGGAGACGGTGGCGTCGTTGTGCCCGAACTGCACGAAGAGGTGGTCACCCTCCCCGATCTCATCGAGGATGGCGTCGAGACGGCCCTGCTCGACGAAGCTGCGGGAACTGCGTCCGCCGATGGCGTGGTTGTCGAACCGGACCTCCTCGTCGAAGAAGCGGTCGATCATCTGGCCCCATCCGGCCCGGTGCTCCCAGCGGGGGTCGTGGGTCTGGTCCGTGGAATCGCCCGCGAGGTAGACCGTCGGGCCGTCCGCCTCGGCGGCCGGGGCGGTGAGCCCGACCATGGCGGTCGCCAGTGCGGCGAGTCCGGCCACGGTGCCCCGGAACAGCCCCCGGCACGCCGATGCCCGGGGACGGAAGGTGGTGCGCCGATCCGTCACTCCTGTGTGTGGATGTACGGCGCCGTCGGGGTGGTGCCCCTCTCCCCGCCCCCTTCCCGGTGTCCCAATGCCTTGGGCACACATACGCACATCGGTCGACAGGAACGAACGTCTGTGGTGGCCGGTCGGCTCGTGGACGGAGCGTCGACCACGGGTCGGGGCGGGAAAGGCGTGTCGCCTCCCCGCCCCGGCTCCCCGTCGGATCAGGTCAGGCCCAACCGGCTGTCGTTCAGGCGCGCGATCGCCCCGCTGTCGCCGTCCAACTCCACCCGGGCCGCGGACTGGCGCCCGTAGGCGAAGAGGTGCAACTCACCCGGTTCGCCGGTCACGGTCACCACCGGGGCCCCGCGACGGGCCACCACCGTCTGCCCGTTGGGGCGCCGCAGCACCAGGCCGACGGCGCTGCGGCGCCCCATGATGCGCGCCGAGGTCTCCAGGCGCCGCCACAGGACATCCTGGAAGACCGGGTCCAACTCGCGTGGGGCCCAATCCGGTTGGGCCCGACGCACGTCCTCGCCGTGGATGTAGAACTCCACGGTGTTGGATGCCTCGTCCACCGGCTTCAGGCCGAAGGGGGACCACTTGCCCGGCCCTTCCCGGAACATCTGCACCAGTTCGGGGTACGGCTTCTCGGCGAACTCGTTCCGTACCCGCTCCAGCCGGCCGGCGAGCGGACGGATGAGCACCCCGCCGGCCGCGTCCGGTCGGCGCTCGCGCACCACCAGGTGGGCGGCCAGGTCCCGGGTGGTCCAGCCCTCGCACAAGGTGGGGGCGTCCGGGCCCGAGTTCTCCAGCAGCTCGGCGAGCAGAAGACGTTCACGCTTGGCATGAGTGGACATGCCACCAGGGTACGGTGCCGCTTCCCCGGAGCGTGGATTCCCACCCGCGCGCCCCGCCGGCGTTCCCCGGGTGGTGGGACGCCGTCCCGTCCGTCGGACGTACCGGGGAATCGGCCGGCGGACCCGTCACAATGGGACGGTGTCCGCAAGTGAACCCACCCC
>NZ_VKHT01001500.1 GCF_014141535.1 Streptomyces alkaliphilus
GGGCACGGTCCGTGCCCTGACCCTGTTCATCGACTTCCCCGACGCCGAGGCGCGGATCGACACCGCCGACCGCTTCGCCGAGTTCTTCCCCGCCACCGCGGAGTACTTCGCCACCGCCTCCTACGGCCGGATGGACTACCGACCCGACCCCGTGCACCGCTGGCTGCGCATGTCCCGCCCGTTCGAGGAGTACGGCATCGACCGCGGGGTGGGGTGGCACCCGGACGACCCCTCCGGATACAACGCCCTGATGCTCGACATCGTCGACGAGGTGGGCGGGGAGGTGGACTTCTCCTCCTACGACGTGGTGAACGTGCTCACCACCCCGAACGCCGGCCCCTCCGCCCTGGAGACCGTGCTGTCCGTCTCCTTCCCCGGCCGACCGCTGGTGGAGACCCCGACGGGCCCGCTGCGGAACGTGAGCTTCATCTGGAGCACCCAACCGGGCGACAGCTCCCACCGGGTCCTGGTCCACGAGAACGGCCACGCCTTCGGCCTGCCGGACCTCTACTGGACCGGCACCGGCGAACCACCCCTGCTGACCGGTCACTGGGACGTGATGGAGCAGGACTGGGGCCCCAGCAACGGCATGCTGGCCTGGCACCGCTGGAAGCTCGGATGGCTGACCGATGACCAGGTGGACTGCGTCGTGGAGGCCGGCACCACCGAGCACCGCCTCGTCCCGCTCGGGACCCCGTCCACCGGCGACGCCCCCGACACCGGCACGGACCCCGAGCCGGAGGCGGACGTGCGGGCGGACGGCCGACCCGGGCGGCCCGATGCCCCACCGCGCGCCGGAACGCCCGACGGGGCGCCCCCGGCCCACCCGGAGGGC
>NZ_VKHT01001501.1 GCF_014141535.1 Streptomyces alkaliphilus
ACCACTCCCGCCCCGCCGCCCGCGCCGCCGAGGGCGGGCGCCGGCACCGCCCGCCGGCTCCTCGGTCTCCCCGACCCGGCCGCGCTGCGCCGCATGACCTCCATCGGTCGCGCCGAGCTGACCCTGCTGCTGCGCAACCGCACGGCCCTGATGATGGCGCTGGTCATGCCGTTCTTCATGGCCGCCGCGACCTTCTCCGTGAGCCGGGAGATGGACCTGGCCGAGGTCGGCCTGAGCGTCGGGGCGCTCGTGATCACCGGCGGCATCGGCATGATCCTGCTGTTCGTCGTCTACTCCAACGTCATCTCCGTCTACGTCGCCCGCCGCGAGGAGCGGGTGCTCAAGCGGCTGCGCACCGGCGAGCTCTCCGACGGGGAGGTCCTGGCGGGGGCCGCGCTGCCCTCCGCCGTGCTGGCCCTGGCCCAGTGCCTGCTGCTGGTGGCCATCGGCACGGTCGCCCTGGACCTCGGCTTCCCCGAGCAGCCCGCGACCCTGCTCCTCGGCCTGCTCCTCGGACCGGTGCTGATGGTGCTGATGGCCGCCGTCACGGCCGCCTTCACCCGCACCGTGGAGAGCGCGCAGATCACCGGGCTGCCGCTGTTCATGGTCTCCGCCTTCGCCTCGGGGTTGATCGTGCCACTGGAGACGCTGCCCGACACCATGGCCGATGTCTTCCGCTTCCTGCCGATGACCCCCGTCATCGAGATGGTGCGCGGCGGCTGGCTGGGCACCCTCGAGGGAACCGACGTGCTGCGGGCCCTGGTGGTCGCGCTGGTGTGGATCGGTGCGTCGGTGTTTGCTGTACGGCGGTGGTTCCGCTGGGACCCCCGCGCC
>NZ_VKHT01001502.1 GCF_014141535.1 Streptomyces alkaliphilus
AAGGAAGTCCGTTGAGTCGGGGTTCGAGGGGTGCAGGGGGATAACCAACGACTCACCCCTTCGGAGAAGAGAAGTCTAACTTCGGCAATACGTTGGCTGATATCTGTTTTGTCAGAACATTTTCGGTCACGCGTTCATGGTACGTACCGATACCGATGGGACATCGGGGAGCGGTCGTCTCCATGGTGCGGTCGGAAGCACCGACCCGCCGGCCGGGAGCACGACCCCGCCGTGTCCCCGAACGGGAGGGACCCATGAGCGGTGAGTCCACGGACGCCACCGGACGGGCGCGGGTCGTCGGGCGGGAGGCGAAGGAAGAGGCCTCCGCCACGGCCGATGTCGCAGGCCGGGCGGCCGAGAAAACGATGGAGACGGCCGGACGGGAAGTCGGCGCGGTCGTCGAGGAGGCGCGACACCAGGCCGACACGATGGTCCGGGACATGCGGACCCGGGTGACGGAGGAGGCGGATGAACAGACCCACCGTGCCGCCGAGACCCTGCGCCGGTGGGCGGACGACCTGGCCGACATGGCGGAGCACGGACGGGACGACTCCCCGGCCCGCACAATGGTGGCGCGAACCGCGCACCGCGGCCAACGAGCGGCCCGCTACCTGGACCACCGGGGTGTGGAGGGCGTACTGGGCGACCTGAGCCGATTCGCACGACGACGCCCCGGGGCCTTCCTCGCGGGCGCCGCGCTGACCGGCCTGGTCGTCGGCCGGCTCGCCCGGGCGGGTGGCGGCAACGGAGCCTCCCCGGGGGCGGATCGCTCCCCCGAGCGGTCCGCGACCGGCGGGGGGACGGGGGACTCCGCCGCCCCCGTCGTACCCCCG